>NZ_JACBXB010000027.1 GCF_013870575.1 Pseudonocardia pini | reverse complement strand
GCGGCGGTCTCCTGGCGGACCCGGACGTTGAACAGGTCGAGCACCCGCTCGCGGGCGTACAGCTCGGCGAGCGCCGCCCGGACCTCCGGTTCGGCGTCCACGCCCAGGTCCCGGGCGAGCGCGTGCACGGCCTCGAAGTCCAGCGGGTTGGTCTTGGCGGTCCGCCGCGAGCCGATGGTCACCCGCTCGTGGCCGAGCATGGTCACTGCGGCGTTCCAGCCGCCGTTGACCTCGCCGATCACGGCGTCGGCGGGCAGCCGGACCGAGTCGAAGGTGATCTCGTTGAACGGCGCGCGGCCGGACATGTCCTTCAACGGCCGGACGGTCACGCCGGGGGCGTGCATGTCGACCACGAACATGGTCAGGCCCGAGTGCTTCGGCCGGTCCGGGTCGGTGCGGGCGAGCAGCGCGCCGTAGTCCGCCCACTGGGCGTTGGTGGTCCAGACCTTCTGGCCGTCCACCACCCAGCCGTCGTCGGCCTGGACGGCGCGGGTCTGCAGGGACGCCACGTCCGAGCCCGCGCCGGGCTCGGAGAACAGCTGACACCAGATCTCCTCGCCGCGCAGCAGCTTCGGGAGGTAGCGGGTGCGCTGCTCGGGTGTGCCCAGGTCGTTCACCGTCGGCCCGCACATGCCCAGGCCGATGCTGAACGGGTAGACGGGCAGCTCGTACTCGCTGGACTCGTCCGAGTAGACCTGTTGGTACTCGGGGCCGAGCCCCTGCCCGCCGACGTCACCCGGCCAGGTGATCCCGGCGTAGCCGGCGTCGAACAGGGCGGCCTGGAACGCCTTCGCGGCGGACAGGTCGGTCGTGGGGCTGGGCGTGGGGGCGTGCGCGCGCAGCCAGGCACGCAGGTCCTCACGGTACGTGGAGAGGTCGGTCACCCTCCGCACCTCCGGCATCGTCGCTGGGAACGCTGATCGATCAATCGTTAAGCTAACACCGTGGCGACACGTCCAGAAGGGTCATCCGGGCCATATGCTGCACGGGTGACCACCGCAGTCTCGCCCGACGGGCCCGGCGGCCCCATCCCCCGCGGTGGCGGCCGCGAGGCGATCGCGACCGCCGCCCGGGAGGTCTTCCAGGAGCGCGGGTACCACGGCGCGTCCATCCGGGACATCGCCAAGCGGGCCGGGCTCTCGCTGTCCGCCCTCTACTACTGGCACCCCAGCAAGCAGGACCTGCTGGCCGCGCTCATCGAGGACAACACCCTCGACTACTTCCGCCGGTGCGACGAGGCGCTGGCCGGTGTCGGCGAGGGCGCGGTCGAACGGCTGACCGCGCTGGTGGGCGCCACGGTCGTGTACCGCGTGGAGCGGCAGACCCAGAGCAACATCTCCAACCGCGAGTGGCGCAACCTCGAGCCCCAGCACGAGGAGCGGCTCAAGGAGCTGCGGGTCAAGGCCACCACGATCTGGTCGGACATCGTCGACGCGGGCGTGGAGCAGGGGGTCTTCCACTGCGAGCACCCGGTCGACGCGCGCCGTGCCGCCCAGGCGGCCTGCAACGCCATCGCGGAGTGGTACCGCCCGGGCGGCACGGCCACCGCCGAGGAGCTCGTGGACCACTACACGCGGATCGTGCTCCGCATCGTGGACCACCGCCCCACCTGAGCGCCCCGCCCGACCGAGCGGCGCTCTCGCTCGTCCCCCGCGAGCGAAAGTGCCGCTCGATACCTTCGTGGGCCTGCCATCTGAATGTACGATCGTTCAGTTGGGTCGTCCGCAACGTAGGGGAGTCCTCCGGTGGCTGAAGCCTTCATCGTCGGCGCCGTCCGCACGCCCGTCGGTACCCGCAAGGGCGCCCTCGCCGGCGTGCATCCGGCAGATCTCGGCGCGCACGTGCTGCGCGAGCTCATGGACCGCACGGGGGTCGACCCGGCCGCCGTCGAAGACGTGATCATGGGCTGTGTGAGCCAGCTCGGTGCGCAGGCGGGCGACATCGCCCGCACCGCCTGGCTGTCCGCGGGGCTGCCGCAGACGGTGCCCGGGGTGACCATCGACCGACAGTGCGGCTCGTCGCAGCAGGCGCTGCACTTCGCCGCCCAGGGAGTCATGTCCGGCACCCAGGACCTGGTCGTCGCCGCGGGCGTCGAGCAGATGGCCATGGTGCCGATGACCGCGAACGGGATCGTGGTCAAGGAGCTGGGTGCGAACACCAAGGGCAAGGGTTGGGAGGAGCGCTACGGCGACCAGGAGATCTCCCAGTTCCGCGGGGCGCAGCTGATCGCGGAGAAGTGGGGCCTGAGCCGGGAGCAGCTCGAGGAGTTCTCCCTCGAGAGCCACCGCCGGGCCGTCGCGGCGATCGACGCGGGCCACTTCCGCGATCAGATCGCCCCGCTCGAGGGCCTGGAGACCGACGAGGGCGCCCGCCGCGACACCTCGCTCGAGAAGCTCGCCGGCCTGCAGGCGCTGCGCGAGGGCTGGTCCATCACCGCGGGTGTCGCGAGCCAGATCTCGATCGGCGCGGCGGCGCTGCTGGTCGCGTCCGAGGACGCGGTCCGCCGCTTCGACCTCACCCCGCTCGCCCGGGTGCACACGCTCACCGTGGTGGGCGACGACCCCGTCTACATGCTCACCGGGCCGATCCCGGCCACCCAGGCCGCGCTCAAGCGCAGCGGGCTGGGGATCGACGACATCGACACCTTCGAGATCAACGAGGCGTTCGCACCCGTCGTGCTCGCGTGGGCGCAGGACACCGGCGCGGACCTGGCGAGGACCAACCCCAACGGCGGCGCCATCGCCCTGGGCCACCCGCTCGGCGCCACCGGCGCGATCCTGGCCACCAAGATGATCCACGAGCTGCACCGCACCGGCGGCCGCTACGGCCTGCAGAGCATGTGCGAGGGCGGCGGCCAGGCCAACGCCACCATCCTCGAGCGCCTCTGACCGGTGAGTGGCGATGGTCGCTGGAGCGACTATCGCCACTCACAGTCGGTCAGGGGGTGCGGAGGGCGCCGAGGGTGCGGAAGTCCGGCTGCCCGGTGACGAGGGTGGAGAAGTTGGCCACCCGCTCGGTCGTCGCGTAGGTCGTGGCCTCCACGATCACCGGGACGTCGAGTGCCTGGTCGGCGATCTCGCCGGACGCCTCGCGGACGGCGGCCTCCCGCTCCTGCCGGTCCAGCGTGGACAGGGCGCGGCGCTGCAGCTCCTCGAGCCGGGCCGTCGTGTGCGCGCCGGGGTTGGCGAACCCGCCGGGCATGTACTGCAGCCCGATCGTCATCGACGGGTCCGGACGGCCGCCCCACTGCGCGATCAGCGAGTCGCCGTCTCGCTGGCTGTAGAACACGTCGCCCGCCTGCGCGACCTCCACCGACCGCAGCCGGGCCCGGATGCCCACCTCGGCGAGCATGCGCTGCATGGCCTCGGCGAGCTGGACGAACGCGGTCAGCGACGGCACCAGCATCTCGAAGTCGAACCCGTTCGGATGGCCCGCCTCCGCCAGGAGGGCGCGCGCTCGCGCGAGGTCGCGCGCGTAGTGGTCCGCCGGGAAGTCCGGGTTGTGGGCGTAGTACGTGGAGGGGAAGGGCTGGACCGTCGCCTCGCCCGCCCCGAAGTAGACCCCCGCGACGATCGCGGGCCGGTCGATGGCGAGGTTCATGGCCCGCCGCACCCGCACGTCGGCGAACTGCGACCGCGCCCGGTTGAGCAGCAGGCCCGCGTAGGCGAGCGTCACCTTCTGGTGCACGGTCACCCCCGGCAGACCGCGCGCCTCCTCCCCGAGCCTGCCGTTGAGCAGCGCGATGTCGACCTCGCCGGTGCGCAGCGCGTTCATCCGGGTGACCTCGTCGGTCAGGATCCGCAGCTCCAGCCGCCGGACGCCCACCACCGTGTCGTCCCAGTAGTCCGGGTTGCGCTCGTAGACGATCACGTTGTTCGGCTGGTAGTCGGTGACCCGGTACATCCCGGTCCCGACCGGCCGCAGGTCGAGGTCGGGGTCGGCGAACGCGGCCGGGCTGACCATCGCCCCCGCCCGGTGCGACAGCAGGCCGGGCAGCATCGCCGTCGGCTGCGACAGCCGCAGCACGACGGTGGACGGCCCCGCCACCTCGACGCTCTCGACGTTCGCCAGGTCGGTGCCCACCGAGGTGCCCGGCACCGTCTTGCCGCGTTCGACGTTGGCCCGGACGGCCTCGGCGTCGAACGGGGTGCCGTCGTGGAAGCGCACCCCCTGGCGCAGCTCCATCCGCAGCGCCCGCCCGTCCTCCTCCCACGTCCACGAGGTGGCCAGGCCGGGGATCGGCTGCCCGTCCGGGGAGAGGTGGACGAGCCGGTCGTAGACCGGGGTGAAGAAGCGGATGTCCTGGCCGACCGTCGACCGGTGGGGGTCGAAGCGGCTGGGCGAGGAGGTGTCGGCGTAGCGCAGCACGGCCTCGGGGTCGAGCTGGTCGTTCGACGCCGTCACCGGGCCCGCCCCGCTCCCTCCGCCACCGGGGGCGATCGGGGCGCAGGCCACCAGCAGGGGCGCCATGCCGAAGGCGTACAGGATGCGCCGTCGAGGGACGGAGGTGGTCATCGGCGTCCTTTCGCACGACGACGCCCCCGCGCGGGACTCGCGCGGGGGTGCCGTCGAGTCATCGGGTCAGGTGTGCAGGTGGCAGCGGACCGTGCCGCCGCCGGGGGCCGCGACGACGGGGGGTGCCACGCTCCGGCAGACGTCCATCACCTGCGGGCAGCGGGTGTGGAAACAACAGCCCGGGGGCGGGTTCGCCGCGTCGGGCATCTCGCCGCTGAGGATGATCCGTTCCCGCTCGCGCTGCCGCCGCGGGTTCGGCACCGGCACCGCGGACAGCAGGGCCCGGGTGTAGGGGTGGGCGGGATCGTCGAACACCCGGTCCGTCGGCGCGGTCTCGACGATCTCGCCGAGGTACATCACCGCCACCCGGTGCGCGATGTGCCGCACCACGGCCAGGTCGTGCGCGATGAACAGGTACGACAGCCCGAACCGCTCCTGCAGGTCCTCCAGCAGGTTGAGGATCTGGTTCTGGGTGGAGACGTCGAGCGCGCTGACCGCCTCGTCGCAGACCAGCAGGCGCGGGTTCAGCGCGATGGCCCGCGCGATCGCCAGCCGCTGCCGCTGCCCGCCGGAGAACTCGTAGGGGTAGCGCTGGGCGTACGCCCCGCGCAGCCCGACGTGCTCGAGCAGCTCGGCCACGCGCGCCGACCGGGCCGCCCGGTCCAGGCCCTCGTGGGTGTCGAGCGGCTCGGCGATGCTCTCCCCCACCACCATTGACGGGTCCAGGGACGAGTACGGGTCCTGGAACACCATCTGCATCCGCCGCCGAGCCGCCCGCAGGTCGCCGCGGCCCATGGCGGTCACGTCCTCGCCGTCGAGCCGGACCCGGCCGCGGGTGGGCTCGACGAGCCGGAGCATCGCGCGCCCGGTCGTCGACTTGCCGGAGCCGGACTCGCCGACCAGCCCGAGCGTCTCGCGTTCGCCGATGTGCAGGTCCACCCCGCGGACCGCGCGCAGCGTGCCGCCGCGACCGAGCAGCCCGCCGCGGAGGGTGAACTCGACGTCGAGGTCCTCGACCTCCGCCACCGGCCCGCCGGGCACGGTCGGGTCCACGTGGGTCTCCGCCTCCGCCGCGTGGGTCATGCGCTCCCCTTCAGGACCAGATCGGACACCCGCAGGCAACGGCTGGTGCCGCCGCCGTCGAGGCGGCGCTCCGCGACCAGGGTGTCCCGGCACCGGTCGCGGACGTGGCCACACCGCGGGTGGAACCGGCATCCCGCGGGCATCGAGCCCGCGGGCGGGGTGCTGCCCGGGATGGTCGCCAACCGACCGGTCCGGGCCACGAGCTGCGGCATCGCCGACAACAGCGCCTCCGTGTAGGGGTGGTGCGGGGTGGCGTAGAGCGCGTCGATCTCCGAGCGCTCCACGACCTGGCCCGCGTACATCACGACCGCCCGGTCGCAGATGTCCGCGACGACGCCGAGGTCGTGGGTCACGAACACCACCGCCGTGCCGAACTCGTCCCGCATGCTGCGCAGCAGGTCGAGGACCTGGGCCTGGATCGTCACGTCCAGGGCGGTGGTCGGCTCGTCGGCGATGATCAGCTTGGGCTCGCACGACAGGGCCATCGCGATCATCACGCGCTGCCGCATGCCCCCGGAGAACTCGTGCGGGTAGCTGCGCGCCCGGCTGCCGGCGTTCGCGATGCCGACGGTCTCCAGCACCTCGACCGCCCGCTTCCAGGCCTCCCGACGCGAGCCGCCGCGATGCCTGCGCACCACCTCCGCGATCTGGTCGCCGACCCGGAACGCCGGGTCGAGGCTGGTCATCGGCTCCTGGAAGATCATCGAGATCTCGTCGCCGCGCATCGCCTCCAGCCGGCGCTTCGGCATCCCGACGAGCTCCACGCCGTCGAGCCGGATGCTGCCCGCCGTGACCCGCGAGCCCTCCGGGGGCAGCAGCCCGAGGATCGACAGGCTGGTCACGGTCTTGCCCGAGCCGGACTCGCCGACCAGCCCCACGGTCTCGCCGCGGTCGACCCCGAACGTGACGCCGTCGAGCACCTGGACCCAGCCCGTGTCCGTCGCGAACTCGACGGACAGGTCCTCGACGACCAGCAGCGGCTCGCTCACGATCCCCTCCTGATCTCTCGGCCGAGCGAGTCCCGCAGGCCGTCGCCGAGCAGGTTGAACGCCAACACGGTCAGCGCGATGAGCAGGCCGGGGAACACCGTCAGCCACGGCGCCGACGCGGTGTACCGGAAGCCGCGCTCGATCATCGAGCCCCAGCTCGCGTCGGGCGGCTGCACGCCGAGCCCCAGGAAGCTCAGGCTGGCCTCGGCCAGCATCGCCATCGCCGCGGTCAGCGAGATCTGCACGATCAGCGGCGACAGCGCGTTGGGCAGCACGTGCCTGCGGATGACGGTCGCGGTGCCCGTGCCGATGGACCGCGACGCCTCGATGTAGGTCTCCTCGCGGATCGCGATGACGGTGCCACGCACCAGCCGGACGAACCGCGGCGCGAAGATCACCCCGATGACGATCATCGCGTTGGTCAGGCTCGGGCCGAGGACGCCGACGAACGCGATGGCCAGGATCAGCGGCGGGAAGCTCATCAGCGCGTCGGTCACGCGCATGATCACCGCGTCGACGGCCTTCCCGGCGTAGCCCGCGACCAGCCCGGGGACCACCCCGAGCAGCACCGCCACGCCGACGGCCTCCGCGGCCGCGACCAGCGACACCCGGCCCGCGTAGAGCGCCCGGCTGAACACGTCGCGGCCGAGGTCGTCGGTGCCGAGGACGTGCCCGCCGCCGGGCGGCTGCAGGACCCCGTTCAGGTTCTGCACCAACGGGTCGTGGGTCGCGAGCAGGGGCGCGAGCGCCACGCCCGCCACCACGACCACGAGGTAGCCCAGCGCGAGCTGTGCCGGGAGCTGTCGGCGGAAGCGCCGGACGAAGCGCGCCCGGGCCGTCGGTTCGGGTGGGGCCAGCGCCTCCCGTCCGTCGAGTCCGTCCGTGGGCGCGGTGGTGGTCACGCCTGCCTCACCTTCGGGTTCAACCAGCCGTAGGACAGGTCCACGACCAGGTTCACGAGCATCACGATCAACGCGGACACCACGACGATCCCCTGGATCATCGGGATGTCGCGCTGCAGGACGGCCCGGATCGCGAGGTCGCCGAGCCCGGGCAGGCCGAACACCCGCTCGACGATCACCGAGCCGCCGAGCAGGAACCCGATCTGGAAGCCCATCACCGTGACGACGGGGACGGCGGCGTTCTTCAGGCCGTGCTTGGCGATCACCGCGCGCGCCGTGAGCCCGTTGGCCCTGGCCGTGCGGATGAAGTCCTGTTGCAGGGTGTCCGAGAGCGACCCGCGCAGCTGGCGGGTGATCTCGGCCGCGACGGCCGTGCCGAGCGTGATGCCGGGCAGCACCAGCCCCAGCACCCACGGGCCGACCCCATCGGATAGGGGCGTGTAGCCGACCGCCGGGAAGATCGGGAAGGCCAGCGCGAACGCCATGATCAGCAGGATCCCGACCCAGAAGTTGGGCAGCGAGATCCCGACCGAGGCGAACAGCGTGGCGCCGCGGTCCTGCCACCGACCGCGGCGCAGCGCGGCCGTGATGCCGGCGGGTACCGCGATCAGCAGCGCCGCGACCATGGCGGCCACGGTGAGCGAGAGGGTGACCGGGAACCGGCCCCCGATCGCACCGACGACCGACTCGTTGCTGAACAGCGAGCTGCCGAGGTCGCCGGTCAGGGCGTTGCCCGCCCAGCTCGCGTACTGCACCAGAACGGGGTCGTTGAGCCCCAGGCGTTCTCGGGTGGCGTCGATCTGGGCCTCGGTGGCGTTCTCGCCCGCGATGGTGATCGCCGGATCCCCCGGGATCAGCAGGACCAGGGCGAACACCCCGAGCGAGACCAGGAACAACAGCGGGATGATCATCAGAATGCGTCTGACGGTGTACCGGAGCACGCTTGCGCACCCTCCTGGACGTCGTCGTCGCGGGGAATGCATCCCCGCTCGGGTGGTGTCGGGCGTCGGCATTTCCTGATCGCCGAAATCCGATTCAGGCACGCCGAACAAAGGCTCGCGCAGCCATTGCGGAGCCACTCGAATCGGACTAAACGATCGTTCAGAAGGTAACGGCTGTATCCACCTCGGTCAAGGCCGACCTCGAAAGACCAGCTCGCAGGCGCCGCTACACCTCCGCCGTGCCGCCGAGGCGTGGATCACAGCTACCCCTTGTGTGATTCAGGACAACGTGCACAGAATGGCGCAGTCGACCGCCGGAGCATTTGTCGGCGGCCATCGACCGTGCATTCCTTCCCCGCAGTGCCGCGGCCCCGGAGGGCGAAACACCATGAGAGCCACACGATTCCTCGGCGCGGCCACGGCCGTGCTCGCCGTCTGCGCGGTGCTCGTCGGCTGCGCCCCGATCTCGCCCGCCGGGAGCGGCGGCGCCGCCACCGACGCCCCGGTCGCCCGGGAGGACCTCGATCCCGAGGCCACGATCCGCTACGCCGATGCCGTCGGGCCGAGCCGGTTCGACCCGATGCGGTCGACGAACGGGCAGGACATCC
The DNA here is from genome assembly GCF_013870575.1 of Pseudonocardia pini. Taxonomy (GTDB): domain Bacteria; phylum Actinomycetota; class Actinomycetes; order Mycobacteriales; family Pseudonocardiaceae; genus Pseudonocardia; species Pseudonocardia pini. The sequence continues at coordinate 9,211 of NZ_JACBXB010000027.1, read as the reverse complement.
GGTACCTCGCCCCGGTCTACGACCGCCTGGTGCACCTCTCCCCGACCGGCGACCCGATCCCGGGCCTGGCCACCGCATGGGAGTGGCAGGACGACGGGCTGGCGCTGCGGATGACGCTGCGGCCCACCGTGCGGTTCCACGACGGCACGGCGTTCGACGCCGAGGCGGTGCGGGCGAACATCGAACGTGGCAAGACCGTCGAGGGCTCGTCCGTGGCCGCCGACCTGGCCGGCATCAGCGGCGTCGAGGTCGTGGACCCGACGACCGTCGTGCTGCGGCTGGCGAAGCGGAACAGCATGCTGCTCGGCCTGCTCAGCCACCGCGCAGGCTCGATGCTGAGCCCGGCGGCGTTCGGTGACCCGGACCTGGACCTCAAACCGGTCGGCACCGGGATGTACAAGGTCAGCGAGTACCGCCCGAACGACGTGATCGTCTACGAGCGCAACGCCGACTACTGGAACCCCGACGTCGTGGGCGTCCGGCGGATCGAGCTGCGCATCCTGGCCGACGAGGTCACCCGGATGAACGCGCTGCGCACCGGCGAGGTCGACGTCGCGCTGCTGTCCGGCCGGCTGGTGGGCGAGGCGCAGGGGCTGCCCGGGGTGACCGTGCACCGCGACACCACACTCACCTACCTGGTCCTCTACCTGAACCGGGCGCGGTCGGAGTTCGGCGACCCGCGTGTCCGCCAGGCGCTCAACCTGGCCGTGAACCGCCAGGCCATCGCCGACGGCATCTACTTCGGCGCGGCCCAGCCGACGGTGCAGCCCTTCCCACAGAAGTACTACGCCTACAACCCCGCCTACCCCGGCGACTACTACGCCCACGACCCGGCCCGGGCCAAGCAGCTGCTCGCCGAGGCGGGCCTGCCGAACGGCTTCGAGTTCGAGATGCTCGTGACCGCACTGGGCACGTACCTGCAGTCCGCCGAGGCCGTGCAGCAGATGCTGGCCGAGGTCGGGATCAGGGCGAGCATCCGCGCGGTCGAGGCCGCCCAGACCGCGGACGTCTACTACCGCCAGCAGCAGGGCGACGCGCTCGTCTCGCAGTGGGGCGGGCGACCCGACCCCTCGATGACCATCGACCTGCAGTTCACCTCGACCGGCTTCTCCAACCCCGGCCGGGTGACCACGCCGAGGCTGGAGGAGCTGCAGGCCCAGGCCCTCGACACGCTGGACCAGCAGCAGCGCACCGACCTGATCCACCAGGAGGTCGGCGAGCTCGTGGACCAGGCCTTCCAGGTCCCGTTGGTGATGGACGAGAGCGTGATCGCCACGGGTGAGCGGATCACGGGCTTCGAGCTGCTGGTGACGGGGCAGATCGACTTCCAGAAGCTGGGTGTGAGGAAGCAGCGGTGATCGGACGCCGGGCCTCTCGCGGCCTGCTGCCCGCCGCCGCTCGGGCGGCGGTCGTGCACGACCTCGCCGACGAGGTCGTCGAGCAACGGTTGGAGATCCCCGTGCTGTTCCCGGAGGACGTCGTCGTGACCTCGCCGCGGGTCGTGGGGTCGGAGCCACGGCTCGTGCACCGGCCCGGGTTCCGCGGGGTGGGTGTCCGATGAGGAGGATCGCGGCGCTGCTCCTGCTGGTGGTGCTGGCGGGGTGCGCGCCCCTCCCCTCCGGCGGAGCACCGGCGGGCCCGAGCGACTCGCCCGCCGACCCGAACGCGATCTTCCGGTGGGCGAACGCGGTGGGGCTCAGCCGGTTCGACCCGCACCGGGCCTCGTCGAGCAACGACAACACCCACCTGTTCCTGACCTACGACCGGCTCGTGCACACCGACGTCGACGGGCGTCCGGTGCCCGGGCTCGCGACCGCGTGGGAGTTCACGCCGGACGGGCTGGGGCTGGACCTCACCCTGCGCCAGGGCGTGACGTTCCACGACGGCACCCCGTTCGACGCCGAGGCGGTGCGCGCCAACATCGAGCGGGCCAAGACGGTGCAGGGCACCGCGGTGGCCCCGGAGCTGCGTCCGGTCACGGCCGTGCAGGTGCTCGCGCCGGACCGGGTGCGGCTGGTGCTCGCCCAGCCCTCGGCCGCCCTGCCGCTCGTGCTGTCCGACCGGGCCGGCGCGATGGTGAGCCCCGCGGCGTTCGACGACGCGGACCTGGACACCGCGCCCGTCGGGGCGGGGATGTACCGGGTCACGGCCTACCAACCGGGATCGCGGATCGAGTACCGGGCGTCGCCGACCTACTGGGACCCCGCGGCCGTCCGGGTGGCCGGGATCGACATGCCGATCTACACCGACCCCGTCACCCGGCTCAACGCGCTGCGCACCGGGGACGTCGACGCCGCCGTCCTCTCCCCCGACCAGGTGCCGGAGGCCGAGGCCGCGGGGATCCGCGTCGAGCCGGGCCGGACCACGAACTTCTGGTACTTCCAGCCGAACCGGACCCGGTCGGCGTTCGGGGACGTGCGGGTGCGGCAGGCGCTGTGGCACGCGATCGACCGGCGGGCGCTGGTGGACGTGCTGGCCCGCGGCTTCGGCACGCTCGACGCGCAGCCGCTGCCGCCGTGGAGCGCCGGGCACGACCCGTCCGTCGGGCCCGACCCCTACCCGTACGACCCCGCGCGGGCCCGCCGGCTGCTCGCCGAGGCGGGCCTCCCGCAGGGCTTCGCGTTCACCGCGCTCGTCTCGACCAGCCCCGACGTCGCGCGGGTCGCCGAGGCGATCCAGGCCGACCTCGAGGAGGTGGGGATCACGATGGACGCCCGGGTCATGGAGGGCGCCCAGATCACCGACGAGTTCTTCGTGCGCAAGCAGGGCGACCTGCTGCTCGGCCCGGGCGGCGGACGTCCGGACCCCGCCCAGACCCTCGGCCTGCGCTACCTGCCCGACGGCTTCAACAACCCCGGCGGACACAGCTCGCCGGAGATGGAACGGCTGCAGGCGGAGATCCTGCGGACGGTGGACCCCGCGGCGCGCGCCACGGCGATGCAGGCGGCGATGCGCGAGTTCCGGGACCAGGCCTTCGAGGTGGTCCTCTACTACGCCACCCCGCCCGTCGCCCTGTCGCCGGAGGTCCTGACGTTCACCCCCGGCCTCGCCGACCGCCCCGAGTTCCGCGGCGTGACCAAGTCCGGCCCCTGACCGGTCGTGAGCGGCGATGGTCGCTCTGGCGACCATCGCCGCTCACCGTCATCGGAGGCCGGCGTCCTCGAGGGCCTGGCGGGCGGGTTCGGCCATCAGGCGGCCCGCGGCCGGGTCCTCGCGGACCTGGGCGAGGAAGCCGTCGTCCGCCATCGCACCCGCCAGGTACCGGGCCCGCACGCCCGCCAGGATCGCGGCCGAGCGCCAGCGGTGGAAGGCCACCCAGTAGCCGAGGTCGGAGACGTCGCGGCCGGTCAGGGCGGCGTAGTGCCTCGCGACCGCCGCCCGGTCCGGGAAGCCCGGCACGGTCGTCGGGCCCGGTTCGACGCCCTCGCGGAGCTCGTCGCCCGGCTCGTGCCAGTGCGACACCAGGTAGCCCAGGTCCGCCATCGGGTCGCCGGTGGTCGACAGCTCCCAGTCGAACACCGCGACCACCGTGCCGTCGGGGGCGAAGGAGAGGTTGCCCGGCCGGTAGTCGCCGTGCACGATCCCCCGGGACTCGGTGGGGACGTGTTTCGCCAGCACCGCGTGCACGTCGTCGAACAGGGCCAGCTCGGCCCCTTCGACCCCGGTCGCACGCACCTGGTCGTGCCAGCGAGCGAGCTGGCGCTCGACGAACCCGCGGCGCGAGCCGGGGATCCCCCGCTCGTCCGGGTCGAGGGAGTGCAGCGCCGCCAGCACCTCGACCATGTGCTCGCCCGCCCGCGCCCGCGCCCGCGGGCTCAGCTCCAGCGCGTCGTCGACCGACGCGAGCACCCGTCCGTCGACGAAGTCCATCACCGTGAACTCCGCGCCGGTCACCTCGAGGTCCGTGCAGTGCGCGCGCGGGGTGGCCACCGGCACCCCGGTGCCCACCATCGCCGACACGAACCGCCACTCCCGGCCCATGTCGTGCGCGGTGCTCAGCACGCTGCCGACGGGTGGCCTGCGCAGCGCGTAGACGTGCCCCGCGGCGTCGGAGATCCGGTAGGTGAGGTTGGACCGCCCGCCCGCGACCAGGGTGAACTCGGCGGGTTCGGTGAAGCCGGGCAGGGTCTCGGCGAGCCACCGGGAGACCGGGGCGGCCTCCAGGCCGGTCAGTGCGGCGGTCATCTCCCCACGTACCTCGGCTCGCGCTTCTCCAGGAACGACCGCACGCCCTCGCGGTGGTCCTCGGTCGCGAAGAGCTCCCCGAGCCGCGAGCTGACCCAGCGGCCCAGGTCCGACCAGTCCGGGTCGAGCGCCTCGCGCAGCCCCTCCTTGAGCGCGGCCACCGCCAGCGGCGGGTTCGTGGCCACGCGCCGGGCCAGGTCGAGCGCGGTGGGCAGCAGCTCCTCGTCGTCCACGACCCGGCCGACCAGCCCGATCCGGCCCGCCTCCTCGGCGCTGATCACCTCGCCGGTGAACAGCAGCTCCGCCGCCTTCTCCCGCCCGACGAGCTGGGCGAGCCGCGAGATCCCCGCGACGTCGCTGCACAGCCCGCGCTTGACGAACAGCTCGCCGAACCTCGCGCGCCGCGCCGCGACGCGGAGGTCCGCCATCAGGGCCATCTCCATTCCCCAGCCGACCGCTGCCCCGTTGACCGCGGCGACGATCGGCACGTTCGACGTGAGCAGCGCACCCGCCGCCGGCGTGAGCCGCGGGGCGGGGCGCGGCGGCCGGTTCTCCGGCTCCCCACCCCCCATCAGCTCGCGGACGTCGTCCCCGGAGCAGAAGGACCGTCCCTCGCCGGTGATCACCAGGCACCGCTCGGTCGTGCCGCGGACGATCTCCTCGAGCTCGTCGTAGGTCTGGCGGCGCAGCGCGTTGTGCACCTCGGGCCGGGCGATCGTGATCACCCCGACGTGGCCGTCGACCTCGTACCGGACGTCTGTCACCGGTTCACCTCCGTGCGCAGCTCGCGCTTCAGGACCTTGCCGCTGGGTGTGCGCGGCAGCGGCTCCGCGCGGAAGACGACCTGCTCCGGCACCTTGAACTCGGCCAGCCGGTCGCGGACGTGCTGTTGCAGCTCCGCGGCCGAGACCTCGGCCCGGGTGTTGACCACGGCCACGGCCTGTTCGCCGAGTCGGGCGTGCGGCACCCCGACGATCGCGACGTCGGTCACCGCGGGGTGCTCGAACAGGGCGGCCTCGACCTCGGCGCAGTAGATGTTCTCCCCGCCGCGGATCACGACGTCCTTCATCCGGTCCACGACGTACACCCAGCCCGCCCGCTCGTAGCCGAGGTCGCCGGTGTGGAACCACCCGTCGGTGAACGCCGCGGCGGTGCCCCCGGGGTTGTTCCAGTACCCCCGGACCACGTTGGGCCCGCGGAACCACAGCTCGCCGACCCCGCCCGGTTCCGCGTCCTCGCCGGTCGCCGGGTCGACCACCCGCAGGTCCGCCCCCGGAGCCAACCTGCCGACGCTGTCGGGGTGGCTCACGTAGTCCTGCGCGCTGTTCGCGACGACGGCGCTCGTGGTCTCGGTCAGCCCGTACCCGTTGCTCGGCGCCACCACGGAGGCGAACCGCTCGTCGACCTGGCCGATCAGGTCCGGCGGGATCGGCGCCCCGCCCATGCTCAGCGCGGTCAGGGTCTCCAGCCCCTCCTCCCCGGTCGCACGCTCCAGGAACTGCCGACCGACCGTCGGGACGCCGGAGACGCCCGTCAGCCGCTCGCGGCGGACCAGCTCCAGGGCCTCGTCCGGGTCCCAGCGGTACTGGGTGACGAGCTTGCCGCCGGTCAGCGGGGTGAACGTGAGGCTCGTGATCCCGGCGATGTGGAACAGCGGGAAGGTGCACAACGCACCGGCCTGGGGCGCCGCGGGATCGGGCTCCGGCGGCACGCCGCCGTTGGCGACGGTCGCCGACACCCTGGCCCCGAGCAGGGTGTTGAGGATGTTCGTGCAGTGGTTGCGATGCGTCCCCACCGCCCCTTTGGGACGCCCGGTGGTGCCGGAGGTATAGAGGATCGTGGCGTCGTCGTCGGGGTCGACCCGCACGTCCGGCAGCGCGGCGTCGAGGTCCAGGGCCGCCAGCACCTCCGCCCACGGTCTGCCGGGCCCGTCCCCGCGGACCTCGATCATCGGGATCCCCGGGTCCGCCAGGGACGCCGCCCGCTCGCCGTCCGCGACCACGAGGCCCGCCTCGGAGTCGCCGAGCGCGAAGCGCAGCTCGGAGGCCGTCCACCAGGCGTTGAGCGGCACGAAGACCAGACCGGACACGGCGCAGGCGTAGAACCACGGCGCCCACTCCGGGTAGTTCCGCATGGTCACCGCGACCCGGTCGCCCTGCCTGAGCCCGTACTCCGCGCGGAGCAGGGCGGCGAGGCCGCGGACCTGCGCGGCATGCTCGGCGTAGGTCACCCGCTCCTCCCGGTAGACCGTGAACACGCGGTCGCCCCAGCTCGCGGCGACCTGGGCCAGCTCGCGCAGGGTGTGCGGGCCGCGCTCGTAGACCCGCCACGGCACCCCGCGGACCACGGCGTCGGTCAGGGCGAACTCGCCCCCGGGCGCGGTGAACCGGGCGGAGGTCTCGGCGCGGACGCTGCCGCCGTACGTGGTGGTCACGCGCGGAAGGCGAGGTCGAGGCCCGGGTAGGGCCACTCGGCGCGGTAGAGCCTGCCGAGCCCCGAGGACGTCACGAACGCGGTGTGCGAGTCCGCCCCGGCGAAGCACACGTTGGTGACGTACGGGTCCGGCTCGGGCACCGCGATCTGCCGGTCGAGGGTGCCGTCCGGCCGGATCAGGCTGACCGCCCCGGTGATCAGGGTGGCGACGCAGACGTTGCCCGCGCCGTCGACCCCCAGCGAGTCGAGCATCTGGTAGCCCGGGAAGCCGTGCAGCAGGTGTGCCCCACCGGACCCGCGCGGCGGCCCGGCGCACGGCCCGAGCCGCCCCGGGCCGAGCACCTCCCACTCCCAGACCCGCCCGGTCTGGGTCTCGGCCACGTAGAGCCGGGATCCGTCGGGGGACAGCCCGACCCCGTTCGGCGTCATCAGCGGATGGACGACCTCGGTGATCGACGAGCCGTCCGGCAGCGCGTAGCAGAGCCGCCCGACGTCCATCTCCCGCCCGCGGTTCTTCCCCAGGTCGGTGAACCAGAACCCGCCCGCGGCGTCGAACACGATGTCGTTGGGACCGTTGAGCGGGCGCCCGTCGACCTCGACGTAGAGGGTGCTGACCCCGCCGTCGGGCGTGACGCGCTGGATGCTGCCACCGCGGTAGTCCGCGGGCTGGTGCCCGGGCGCCACGATCCCGTTCGGCCGCTCGTGCCAGTCGAAGCCGCCGTTGTTGCAGACGTAGAAGGCCCCGTCCGGGCCGACCGCCGCCCCGTTCGGGCCACCGCCGAGCTCCGCGACGACCTCGACCTCGCCGTCCGGCCACACCCGCGACAGCGTCTGCCGCCGGATCTCCACCAGCACGACCGAGCCGTCCGCGAGGGCGACGGGCCCCTCGGGGAACTGCAGGCCCTCGGCCACGAGCTCCATCACGAGACCACCTCTTCCGCAACGGTGACCAGCTTGCGCAGCTCGGGTTTGCGGACCTTCCCCGAGGTGGTGCGCGGCAGCTCCGGGACCACCAGCACCCGGCGCGGGATCTTGTAGCCCGCGAGGTGACCGCGGCAGAACTCCCGCACGTCCTCCTGGGTCACGGTGTGTCCCTCGCGGGCCTCGACGACGGCCACGACCAGCTCGCCCCACACGTCGTCCGGCTGCCCGACGACGGCGGCCGCGGCCACGTCCGGATGCTGGTGCAGGACCTCCTCGACCTCGCGGCTGTACACGTTCTCGCCGCCGGTCAGGATCATGTCCTTCTTGCGGTCGACGATGTAGTAGTAGCCCCGCGAGTCCCGTCTCGCCAGGTCACCGCTGTGGAACCAGCCGCCCTGCGTGGCCTCCGCCGTGGCCTCGGGCCGGTTCCAGTACCCCGCGCAGACCTGGTCGCCGCGGACCACGAGCTCGCCCACCTCGTCGTCGGCGGTGTCGTTGCCGTCCGCGTCCACGATCCGGACGGCGGTGAGGACCTGCGGCCTGCCCACGCTGGTGAGCAGGGACTCGTCGGACTCCAGGGCCCGGACGTGGTCGGCCGAGCCGTGGCTGATCACGTTGCCCGCCAGCTCGGTCATGCCGAACCCGGTCTGGAACCGCACGCCCGGCAGCGCGGCCATGGCCTCGCGCAGCACCGCGGCGGGCATCGGCGCGGAGCCGTAGCTGACCCGCCGCAGGGACGAGACGTCGAACTCCGGGAACCGGGGATGGCGCAGCAGCATCGCGAGCATCGTCGGCGCCACGGACGTCTGCCCGACGCGGTGGGTCTGCACCGCCTCCAGGAACCCGACGGCGTCGTAGCGGCGCAGCAGCACCAGCACGTCGCCCTTGAGGTGGGCCATCGGCACGCCGTACCCGGCGATGTGACACAGCGGCCACGGCATCAGCGAGACGCCCGGGTCGTGGTCGTGCTCCCAGCTGATCAGCGAGTTCATCACCGCCGAGACGACGTTGCGGTGGGTCAGCACCGCGCCCTTCGCCCGCCCGGTGGTGCCGGAGGTGTAGATCAGCCAGGCCGGTTCGGTCTCCCCGACGACCGGCGGGTCCACGTCGTCGCCGAGGAGGTCCTCCCAGCTCAGAGCCCCGTCCGCGGGCCCGTCGAGGCAGACCAGGGTGCGGATGGACGGCACGTCCGCCATCGCCTGCCTGGCCGTCTCCAGGTACTTCAGCTCGGTGACGAGCATGGTCGGCGAGGAGTCGTCGAGGTTGAGCGCGACCTCGCGCGGGCTGAGCCGGTAGTTGAGGAACACCAACGCCATCCCGGCCGCGGGGACGCCGTAGTAGGCCTGGACGTACTCGGGATGGTTCTCCGTGAGGATCGCGATGCGGTCCCCGGGCGCGGCGTAGCGGGTGAGCCCGTCCGCCAGCCTGCGGACCGTCCGGTCGAGCTCCGCGAAGGTCCAGCTCCGCTCCTCGAACACCAGCGCGGGTTCGTCCGCGCGTCGCGCGGCGGTGAAGGAGAGGATGTCGCCGATGAGCATGCCAAGCCTTCCTATCCGGGAAAGGTCAGGTACTTCGGGTTCGCCACCCGCAGCCGGTCGGTGATCCCCGCCCGCACCGCGGAGAGCAGCGCCGGATCCTCGGGATCCACCAGCCCCGCCCGGATCGCCGC
>NZ_JACBXB010000279.1 GCF_013870575.1 Pseudonocardia pini | reverse complement strand
AGCTGCGCCCCGCGCCCGCCGTGGCGAGCACCGTGTACTTCACGGTCTGCGAGGCGCTCGCCAACGTGCTCAAGCACGCCGCGGCCGGCCGGGTGGACGTCAGCCTCGACCGGGAGGACGGCCGGTTGCGACTGGTCGTCGCGGACGACGGGAGCGGGATGAGCACCGGCACCGACCCCGGCAGCGGTCTCGTGGGACTGCGAGACCGGCTGGCCGCGGTCGGCGGGACCCTGGCGGTCCGCTCCGCGCCGGGGGACGGCACCACCCTGACGGCGTCGGTGCCGGTCCCGTGACCCCGCTGCGCGTCGTCCTCGCCGACGACCACTACCTGCTCCGGGAGGGCCTGCGCGCCCTGCTCGTCGACGGCGGCGAGGTCGAGGTGTGCGCGACCGCCTCGTCCGCGCCGGAGCTGCTCGCCGCCGTCGACCGGGAGGAGCCGGACGCGGTGATCGTCGACATCCGGATGCCGGAGGGCACGGAGGGCATCGGCGCCGCACTCGCGATCCGGGAGAGGCATCCCGGGGTCGGCGTGGTCGTGCTCTCCCAGCACGCCGACGGCGGCTACGCCGACGCCCTGCTCGCCCGCGGCACCGACGGCCTCGGCTACCTGCTCAAGGAGCGCGTCGGGGACGTCGCCGAGCTGATGCGGGCGCTGCGCGAGGTCTGCGCCGGCCGGACCGCGCTGGACACCCGGATCGTCGACGCGCTCGTGGCCCGGGGCCGGACCCGCTCGCCCGGTGCGCTCGACCACCTGTCCGACCGGGAGCGGGACGTGCTGCGCGAGATGGCCCGCGGGCTCACCAACGCCGGGATAGGCAAGACGCTGGCGCTGTCGGAGTCCGCCGTGGAGAAGCACGTCGGGTCGATCTTCGCGAAGCTCGGGCACCCGGAGGAGCCGCACAGCCATCGCCGGGTCGCGGCGGTCCTCGCCTACCTCAACGGGCGGCCCTGAGACCGTTGGGCAGAATGCGCGCGGTGGCCCTCCCCTCGATCTCCGTGGCGCAGCGCCGGGCCAGGCTCGTCACGCGGCACCGGCTGACCCCCGCCACCCGGACGGACGACCTGTCCGCGCTGGTCGACGACCTCGTGTGCCTGCACTCCACCGACCCGGTGAGCGTCTACCTCTCGGCCGCGGCCCGGATGGCGACGCCGGCGCTGTCCGTCGTCGACCGCGCGCTGTACGAGGACCGCACGCTGCTGCGCCACCACGCCATGCGTCGCACGCTGTGGGTGTTCGGGCCCTCGCACGCGCGGCTGGCCCACCACGCCGCCACCGTCGACGTGGCCGCGGTGCAGCGCCGCAACCTGCAGAAACAGCTCACCGCGGGCGGGTACGCCGCGCCCGAGGACACCGTGCGCACCGCGCGGGCGGAGATCCACGCGCTGCTGCGTGCGGAGGGCCCACTGCCCGCCCGCGAGGTCGGCCTGCGGCTGCCCCACCTCACGACCATGGTCCCGATCGGACCGGGTGAGTACCCGCTGCACTCGCGCGTGCTCCTCGTGATGGGGTTCGACGGCGAGGTCCTGCGCGCCCGGCCCACCGGCACCTGGATCAACGGTCAGTACCGCTGGGCCGCGGCCGACGCGTGGGTCCCCGGCGGGCTCGGCGCGCCGCTGCCGAAGCGAGAGGCCGCGGCCGGGCTCACCCGGGCCTACCTGCGTGCCTTCGGGCCCGCGACCCGCGAGGACCTGAAGTGGTGGGCGGGCTGGACGGTGGCGGTCACCAAGGCCGCCCTCGCCGACGTCGACGCGGTCGAGACGGACACCGGCTACGTCCTGCCCGACGACCTCGACCCCGTCGAGCCCGCGCCCTCGGTGGCCCTGCTCCCGGGGCTCGACCCGAGCACCATGGGCTGGAAGCAGCGCGACCACTACCTCTCCCCCGAGATCGCTGCGCAGCTGTTCGACCGCAACGGCAACGGCGGCCCGGCGGTCTGGGTGGACGGCGCGATCGTCGGGGGGTGGGTGCAGCGCAAGGACGGCAGGATCGCGATGCGGCTGTTCACCGACGTCGGCGCCGAGGCGAAGGCGGAGGCCGAGGCCGCCGCCCACCGCCTGGAGACCCTCCTCGGCGAGGTCCGCTTCACCGTCCGCTTCCCCTCCCCCCTCCAACCCACCCTCCTCGCCTGATCACCCCGCACCAGCCACAGACCCGGCCCGACGAACCCGCAGGCCGGACCCACCCTCAGGTACAACCCGCGAGTCCGACACCACCGCCCCCCCCAGTCCGACACCCACCCCCGCGAGTCCGACACCACGGCCCACGAGTCGGACGCCCGCCCCGTACGTCCCGGCCCCACCCCGCGCGTCCGCGATGACAGCCCGCAGGTCGTACAGGGCCGCGGTGGGTCGGGCCGGTTCGCCATCGGGCGGCGCGGTCCGGGGGCCGCGGGGTGGGCGGGATACCGTTCCGCCGTGAGCGACTGGTTCCTGGCGGGCGAGGAGGAGGCCGACGCGGTGGCATCGGTGGCGTCGGGCGAGCATTCCTTCGACGACTGGCCGCACCTCTCGGTTCCGTTGCGCCGCAGCGAGTTGGCCGCCCTCTACGCGGCGCTGACGAACTCCCCCCACGACGATCCCCGCACCCCGGCCGGACTGCTCGCGGTCGAGGCGGACGCGGGCATGATCGTCACCCGGGTACCCGCAGCCGCGGTCGAGGCGCTCGCCGAGATGACCCCGCGCACGGCGGGGCCGCTGATGGTGACGTGGTCCGAGGCGATCGGGCACGGCGAACCCGCGGCACTGGGCGAGACGCTCTCCGAGCTGGCCGCCTTCGCGCGGGACGCCACTGCTGCAGGCCGCCCCGTCCTCCAGCTCGCCCCCTACTGAGCCGCCGCCAGACCCTCCCTCGATGATCCACACCTCGGGAGCGAAGGGTCGATCTCCGACCGTCCCACTCCCGAGGTGCGGATCATCGCCGTCGGCCGGGACCCCATCGCCATGATCAGCCGTGCCGACCGCGGCTCCGCGCCCAGATGGTGATCACGCCGCAGGCGACGCCGGCCCACCCACCCCTCGCCCCTTGATCACCGCATGGGTGCGCGGAGCCGCGGCACGCGCGGCCCCCTGCGCCAAAACAACGATCATCAACGAGCAAGCCACCGGTCCACAGCCGCCCACCTGCCGAGCCGCAGCCACCCACCTGCCACGCCACAGCCGCCGGCTTGCTCCATCACGTCTGCCAACCCGCCGAGCTACCACCGCACACAGGTCGAGCCACAGCCACCCACCCGCCGCAGCCGCCCCGCCGAGCTACAGCCCGCCCACCCGCCGAGCCGCCCACCCGCGCTGCCACGTCCCATCGGGCCGTCGCCGACACCGCACGCACTCCCATGATCGCCGCTCAGGAGCACTCAGCCGCGCCCACCGCGGCTCCGTGGGCCACACCGACGATCATCGGGCGTTGCCGGGGGTCGCGGCGGCCACGGTGACCCGGCGCCGTCCTCCCGCCACGGACGTCGCAGGTCCGACGACACTCCATGATCCACACCGCGGGAGCGGCACCGTCGACTCCCGACCGCCCCACCGGTGGAGCATCGCCTCGCGGGACGATCACCTCGCCCCCACCGGCCACACCGCCGCGAGCACCTGGTCCGCATCCGGGGAGGCCAGGATCTCGGCCTGCAGTCCCTCCGCCGCGGCGCGGAAGCCGGGCTCGGCGCGCAGCCTGCCCACGGCGTCGGCGACCGCGTCGGCGGTGACCTCGCCCGGCCACAGCGCGAGACCGGCGCCGGTCGGGAGCAGCGCGGCGGTGTTCGAGGGCTGGTCGGTGCCCTGGGGCACGCAGAGCTGCGGCAACCCGTGGCAGAGCGCACCCAGCATCGTCCCCGCGCCCGCGTGCGACACCATGAGCGCACACTGCGGCAGGACCAGCGCCTGGGGCACGAACCGGGTGGCCAGGACCGCCCGCGGGAGGGGACCGAGGGTGGCGGGGTCGAGGTCCGGCCCCGTCGTCACGAGGACGTTGATCCGGTGCCGCAGGCACCCCTCGAGCACCGCCCGGAAGACCTCCGGGTTGCGGTTCATGACCGTGCCGAGGGTGAGGTAGGCCGTGTCGGCGTACGGCAGGGCGGTCAGGTCCGGCGCGGGACCGACGGGCTCACCCGCCGTCGGGCGGATCGGCCGGATGTCCGACCACGGGCTCGGCTCCGGGCCCCGCAACGCGGGCGGGCACGGGTCGAGGTAGGGCGCGGTGAACACCGCGGGCACCGGGTCGGCGAGGCCCGCCTCGGCGAGCACCCCTCCGATGACCTCGCCGAACGCGCCGCTGCCCGGCACGGTCGGGCCGTACCCGTGGGTGACGTGCGCGATCCCGTGCCGCTCGGCGACAGCCGCGGCCCCCAGCTCGAGGGTGTCGTGCACGACGAGGTCCGGCCGCCAACCCTCGACCAGCGCCGCGATGTCCCGAGCCCGGTCCACCGCACCCGCGCCGAAGAAGTGCCGGGCCGCGAACAGCGGTGACTCCTCCGCCGGGAGCTCCGAAGGGAGCATCGGCATCCGCGCGTACGACTCGGCCAGCGTGAGGCCGGACTGGTGCACCCGGACGCCCAGCCGCTCCGCCGCGGGGCCGAGGTCGGCGCCGGTGGACACCACCACCTCCGCGCCGCGCCGCTGGGCAGCGCGGACCAGCGGCACCATCGGCAGCAGATGGCCGAAGCCCGGCCAGGAGGCCACGAGGATTCGCATGCCTGCAAGAGCCCGCCGAGCGCGCGTGGGATACGTCCGTCAGGGATCAACGACCTCGGCCGCGAAGGCCTGCGCCCGGATCCGCAGACCCGCCCGCCGCTCGTCGACGGTCAGGCCCGGCGCGGGGCGCAGCGTCGCCGTCGCCTTCTCGATCCGCACGTGCTCGGCGCAGGCCAGATCCGCGCACACGTAGGTGCCGACGGTGTCGCCGCCGCGTCCACGGGCACCCTTGCGCGGGGCGGCGAACAACGCGGTCCCGCCGGGCCCGTGGGTGGTGCGGCACAGCGCGCACATCGCGGCGGAGCCCACGGCGTTCGTCGTGGCGCGCAACGCGATCCCCACCGGCTCGCCCTCCCCCGGCACGAGCAGCACGGCCTTGTCCGGGGCCTTCGCGTCCCGCCGGCCGACGACGTCGTCGAGTGCGTCGAGATCCAGCTCGCGGACGTGGGCGGGCAGGGCCATGCGCCCCGCCTCACCCTTCGTGCAGTTGACCATCGCCCGTCGGATGCGGCTGTCGGTACTCACGCCCGCACGCTACAAAGCGACGCGCCGCCCGCGCATCAGAGATCCAGGCCCAGGTCCAGCGCCGTGACCGAGTGGGTGAGCGCCCCGACCGAGATGAAGTCCACGCCGGTCTCCGCGTACTCCCGGGCGTTCGCGAGCACCAGCCCGCCCGAGGACTCCAGCAAGGTGGCCGCGGATCCCCTGCGCCGCACCGCCTCCGCCGTCTGGGCGGGGGTGAGGTTGTCCAACAGGACGAGCTCGGCGCCGAGCGCGAGGACCTGGTCGAGCTGCTCGAGCGAGTCCACCTCGACCTCGCAGGGCAGATCCGGCGCGTGCGCCCGGGCGGCCTCCAGCGCGGCCGTGACCGACCCCGCCGCCGCCACGTGGTTGTCCTTGATCAGGATCGCGTCCCCGAGGCCCAGCCGGTGGTTCACCCCGCCGCCGCAGCGCACGGCGTACTTCTCCAAGAGCCGCAGGCCGGGCAGCGTCTTGCGGGTGTCCCGGATCCGGGCCCGCGTACCCGCGACGGCCTCGACCCACTGCGCGGTGGCCGTGGCGACCCCGGAGAGGTGGCAGAGCAGGTTGAGCGCGGTCCGTTCGGCCGTGAGCAGCGCCCGGACCGGTGCCTCGACGACGAGCGCGGGCTCACCCGGGGTGAGCCGGGACCCGTCCGACAGCTCGGCGTGCACGGTGTACCCCGGCACGACCAGGTCCAGCACCGCGCGCGCCACGGGGATGCCCGCGAGCACTCCGGCCGCCCGCGGGGTGAACGAACCGACCGCCACGGCGTCGGCGGGGACGGTCGCCGCGGTGGTGGCGTCGGGCCCGTAGCGGAGGTCCTCCTCGAGGGCGGTCCGCACCACCCGTGCGAGGTCCTCGGGGTCCGGCACGCCGATCTCGGTGGCCCCGCCGACCCCGGCCGCGAGCCTGCCGACCTCCCCGTGAGCAGGGGCGGAGGGGGGCGAGCCGATCCTCGTCGAACCCCTGGTCACCGCGCCCGTCATGCCGCGCCCGCCATGGCCTCGGTCCCGACGACCGGCCTGCCCGCCGGGTCCAGGGTGATCATCAGGGACTCCTTCTGCCACACGTCGTCCCGCTCGGGGAAGTCGGTGCGGACGTGGCAGCCGCGGCTCTCCCGGCGCGTCCCCGCGGCGGCGAGCACGGCCTGGGCGATCAGGGTCAGCGCCGCGTCCTCGACGCCCGTGCGGTCCACCGGGGTGGCCAGCAGCGTCGCCTGCTCGATCAGGTCCGACGCCGTGGCGAGACCCGTCGCGTCCCGCCCGATCGCGGCGAACGCGCTCATGGCGCGCTGCACGATCCGGCGGTCCGCCACGGCGACGGCGGGCGCGGGCACGACCAGCTCGGCACTGCGCGGCAGCCCCCGGTCCTCGATCACC
>NZ_JACBXB010000278.1 GCF_013870575.1 Pseudonocardia pini | reverse complement strand
ACCGCGATCAGCGGCGCCTCGGGCCCCAGCACCACGCCGAGCCCCAGCCCGGCCACGGCCGCCAGGACGATCCCGGGGAGATGGGCCGGATCGGGTGGCCCCTCCGCCGCGAACCCGTCGAGCGGCGAGTGCCCGCCCGCACCCGGCAGGTACCGGATCGCCGCCGCCACCGCCACGCCCGCGACCGCGAGCACCGGGATCGGCCACCACAGCGGGGCGTCCCCGAGCCCGAGCGCGCCGGGCAGGTCCGTGTACACCCAGCGCTGCAACAGCCCGGTGAGCTGCAGGAAGTAGTACGCGGCGATCGACACCGGCACCCCGGTCAGCGCCGCCAGCAGCAGCAGCCCGACATACCCGCGGGAGCGCAGCACGGCGACGGGATCCAGGGCGGGGGCGGTCGTCGTGGACCCGGTGTCCTCCCCCGACGTCGTCCGCGGTGGATCCATCGCCGCCCCCTCCTCACCGGTGGACCGGCTCGGTCCTGCCCGGCAGCGTGCCCGGCGGTCCGGACCATCGGCTCACCCGCGACGGGTGAGGCCCGTCGGGACGCGGCGCGGTCCCCTGCTCGGATGACGAGCACGCGGGGACCCGAGCTCACCCGGTCGGCACGGCGACGGCTCCTGGTGTCCTCGCTGCTGCGCTCGGCCGTCGCCGTCGCGGTCCTGCTGGTCGCCTACTCGACCGCGCCGCTGGACCGTCCGCTCGATGCGGGCACCTGGGTCACCTTCGCCGCCGGGCTGCTCGCGTTCGGGGGGATCGTCATCTGGCAGGTGCAGGTCGTCATGCGGTCCCGGACACCGCGGCTGCAGGCGATCCAGACCGTCGCGATCGGCCTGCCGCTGCTGCTGGTGCTCTTCGCGGCGAGCTACGTGGTGATCGCGACGAACGTGCCGGACAGCTTCACCCAGCCCCTCGATCGGATCGGGTCGCTGTACTTCACGGTCACGGTGTTCACGACGGTCGGCTTCGGCGACATCGCCCCGCTCACCGACCTGGCGCGGGTGCTGACGACCCTCCAGATGCTCGTCGGGGTGACCGTGGTCGGCGTCATCGCGAAGATCCTCTTCGGCGCGGTGGAGGTGGCGGAGCGCCGCCGGGAGTCGGAACCGTCGGAGGACTGAGGCGCCGTCGGAGGACTGAGGCGCCGTCGGAGGACCAGCGCCGTCGGAGGAGGCGGCGCGGCAGTGGGTGAACGCCGGAGGGCCCCCGCCGACGGGCGGGGGCCCTCCGGCCGTGTCCTGCGTTCAGTGCCTGCGGCCGACGCGGCGTGCGGTGCGTCGGGCGGTGCGTCGCGCGACCCTGCGTGATCCGAACATGGTCCACCTCCTCCCGGTGCGGGTGGCTGTCCTCAGGCCGGGTTACGAGGCGCCGACGGCGGCGGTCTCCGCGGCGTGCTGCGCACGGGCCTCGTCCGCGCTCACCAGCCCGATCTCGACCAGGTCGAGGGGGCTGACGAACCCGTCGGAGAGCCGGACCCCGCCCGCCTCGACGACGGCGTCGCGCAGCGGCACCGCCCACTGGTGCTCGAGCAGGACGAGCGCCGCCGCGGTCCCGTCCGGGATCTCGCCGATCACGTCCCAGGCGTCCTCCTCGGAGAACACCTCCAGCCCCTCCGCGGCGGCCTCGGCCCCCAGGGCGGCCCCCGCGACGAGCCCCTCCTCCCCGTCGATCCCGAGGCCGACGAGCGCGCCGACCATGCTGCCGAGCTCCACCGCCTCCTCGTCGGTCAGGTTGGTCAGGTGCGCCACCTCGATCTCGCCGTCGGCGCCCTTCTGCACCGCGAGGGCGTCGATCACGCGGATCGTGTCGCTCTCCCGCAGGCGCTCCAGCTCCGCGGCGATCCGGCCGTGGAAGTCGGGGGCGGGGAATCCGAGGACGATCAGCTGAACCGGTCCGATGGCCATGGCTCTCCCTCTCGTGACGTCCCGGCCCCCTCGGACCGGGCGCGGTCAGGGTCGTCACCCCCGGCAGGCCCCACCTCATCCGCCGGGGGTGGTCGGGTGGCTCAGTGTGCGGCTGCGGTCTTCGCGGTCCGGCGTCTCGCCGGGCGCGCGGCCTCGGTCGACCAGGTGAGCTCCACCTCCAGCTCGATCTCGGTGCCGTCGATCTCCACCTCGATCTCGCACCGGACGTGGTCGGGCACGTGCATCTTCACGGTGCTCGCACCCAGCTCGATCTCGACGTGCCCGCCCTCCGCGAGTGCGGCGGCGAGCGCGGACAGCCGCTCGGCCGCCTCCTGGCGAGTGAGCGGCTCCTTGCGTGTGATCTCGACATCGGACATCGGTCGTCTCCGTTCCTGGGCCCCGATCTCGACGGCCGCCGAGATCCCTGGTCGCCGCGGACCTGATCCGCACTCAGTGGTCCGTCCGCTCCCGCCGCGGGGTGTAGGACTTCTGCTCCGTCTCGTGCCACGCGCCCGCACCGGCGCCCGCCGCGGCCTTCGCCTGCTCCCACTTGAGCCGCGCGAGCTCGGTGGGTGGCAGGTCCACCCGGCCGTACCAGCGCCGCCCGGCCCCGAGGATCGCCGCGGCGCCTGCCGAGAGCCCGGCCAGGCCGAGGAGACCCGCGAGGCCGAGCAGCACCGCCGCGATCACCAGCGTCCGCGTGTCGAGGTCCTGTCGCGACCAGTCCGTCCGTCCACGGTCCATGGGGCACTTCCCGTCGTCAGAGGACGGCACCGCGCCGTCGGGTCCGAGGATGCGGGGGGACACGGGACGAGGGCATCACCCGATCGGTATGACGGGAACCACGGGAGCGAGCACTCGTCCCGCTCCCCCAGCTCGGCCCGCTCATCCGCTACTCCCTCGCCATCATGGCCTGGGCCTCGCGCTCCAGGTCGACGTACGGGTCGCCGCTGACGTCGACCGCGACGTGTCGGACCGTCCCTCCGGTGAACCGGTAGGGGTGCTCGCCCGGGTAGTCCGCCGTCACCGGCTCGCCGCTGTCCCGCCCGACGCACAGCCCCTCGCCCGCCAGGCTGTACGAGCCGGGCTGGATCTTGACCCGACCCTCCCCGACCTTCCTGTCCGCGTGGTAGAGCGACAGCGTCCCGGTGGCGACGCCCTTCGGCTCCTCCCCGTCCTTGTCGAACGAGGCCGCCAGCAGCTGGTTCTCACCCGCGGGGATGTCGACCGTGCCGTCCACCTTCTGCTCGGAGATCCCGACGAAGTTGTTGACGTAGTGCAGCCTGCCGTCCTTCACGTAGAGGGCGTGCCCGCCGAAGCGCGCCCCGTGGGCGAAGAGCACGCCTTCGGCACCGGACGCCGGGATGTCGACCTGGGCGCCGATGGTGAAGGAGCGGTTGTGGGTGTTCACCGCCTGCTGCTCCGGCACCTCCGCGGTGTCGGGGAAGTAGAGGTAGCGCTCGCGTGGCGCGGCGAGCAGCGGCCGGGGGGTCAGGAGGATCTCCAGCGGGGACCGGTCGTCGAGCGGGAAGGCGCCGTTGTCGCCCGCCTCGGCGTACCAGAGGTTGACCAGCTCGCGGAGCCGGTCGGGATGCTCGCCCGCCAGGTCGTGGACCTCCGACCGGTCGACGTCGGTGTGGTAGAGCTCCCAGGTGTCGCCGTTGAAGTCGCTCCAGCCGTTGTTGGTGGGGTGGGTGGTCACGGCCTTCCACCCGTCGTGCCAGATGCTGCGCGAGCCGAGCATCGAGTAGAACTGCGTCCGTCGCGCCGACGGCGCGGACGGGTCGCCGACGCTGTAGTGCATGCTGACGCCGTCGATCCGGCTCTGCTCGTGACCCTTGATCGTCGCGGGCGGGGAGACCCCGAGGGTGTCGAGGATCGTCGGCATGATGTCGACGGCGTGGTGGTACTGGTGGCGCAGCCCGCCGACCGCCGTCCGGTCGGCGCCCGCGCCCGCAGGCCACGAGATGATGCACGGGTCGGCGGTGCCGCCGTTGAACTCGTAGCGCTTCCACATCTTGAACGGCGTGTTGAAGGCCATCGCCCAGCCGTTGGGGTAGTGGTTGTAGGTCGTGGTGCCGCCGAGCTCGTCGAGCATGGCCAGGTTGGACGCCATGTCGTCCGGGATGCCGTTGAAGAACTTGTTCTCGTTGACCGAGCCGTTGGGACCGCCCTCGCCGCTGGCCCCGTTGTCCGACACCACGACGATCATCGTGTTGTCCCGTTGCCCGGAGGCCTCCAGGTAGTCGAGCAGCCGCCCGATCTGGTCGTCCGCGTGGGCGAGGAAACCGGCGTACACCTCGGCCATCCGCGCGAACAGCCGCTTCTCGTCGGCGTCGAGCGAGTCCCAGGGCCGGGTGACGTCCAGCGGTGGGAACGGCTGGCCGTTGGCGGCGGCGGCGCGGGTCTCCGGCGTGCCGATGGGGTTCATCGGGGGCAGCTCGGTGTCCTCTCCGACGATCCCCATCGCCTTCTGCCGGGCCAGGGTCTGCTCGCGCATGGCCTCGTAGCCCATGTCGAACCGACCGGCGAACCGCTCGATCCACTCCTTGGGCGCGTGGTGCGGCGCGTGGGCGGCGCCGGGGGCGTAGTAGAGCAGGAAGGGCTTGTCCGGCGCGATGACCTTGGCGTCCCGGATGAACTCGAGCGCCTTGTCGGTGAGGTCGACGGTGAGGTGGTAGCCGTCCTCGGGCGAGCGGGGCTGGTCCACCGGGTGGTTGTCGTAGACCAGGTCCGGGAACCACTGGTTCGTCTCGGCCCCGAGGAACCCGTACCAGCGTTCGAACCCGCGGCCGGACGGCCAGTTCCGCCGGGTGGCGGCCAGGTTCATCTCGACGGTCGGGCAGAGGTGCCACTTGCCGACCATGTAGGTGTTCCAGCCGCACTCGCCCAGGATCTCCGGGAGCATGCCGTTCTCCGGCGGGATCGTGCCGCTCGCGTTCGGGAACCCGGACGCCGCCTCGGTGATGCAGGCCATCGAGTTGCGCGTGTGGTTGCGCCCGGTCAACAGGCAGGAGCGGGTCGGTGAGCACAGCGCGGTCGTGTGCCACTGGGTGAAGCGCACGCCGTCCGCGGCGATGCGGTCGATGTTCGGCGTCGGGATGGGGCCGCCGTAGCAGGACATCGCCGAGTAGCCGACGTCGTCGAGCACGATGTAGACGACGTTCGGCGCGCCCGCGGGCGCCTCGGGGGGCTCGAAGGGCCCCCAGTCCGGCGTGGAGTCGCGGATGTCGACGTTGATCACACCGCGGAAGGGTCGGGATGCCATGCGCCGCAGCATGCAGACGCCGCGGCACCGGCGGACCACCCGTCGCGGGTGAGCGCGACCGGGGCTCGCCCGGCTCATGCGTGGCGGGTGAGGACAGGCCGGCCGCGACCCGGTTGCGTGCGGTTCGGACCCACGGGAGGGGCGGACCATGGCGGAGGAACAGCGGCTGGCGAGCTGGCGCGACGGCCCGGCCAGGCACGCGATCACCGCGTTCGTCCGCCGCGTCGTGGAGTCGGTGCCGGTCGCGGAACGCGTCGCCACGTTCGACAACGACGGGACGCTGTGGTGCGAGAAGCCCATGCCGATCCAGCTCGACTTCATCCTCCGGCGGCTGGCCGCGATGGCGCAGGCGACCCCGGAGCTGTGCGAGCGCCAGCCCTGGAAGGCCGTCTCGTCCCACGACACGGGCTGGTTCGCGTCCCTGACGGCCCAGCACTACGCGGGCGACGACACGCACGTCCACGAGCTGCTCGCGGGGATCCTCGCCGCCTACGACGGGAGCGGCGTGGAGGAGTTCGAGGACCGCGCGGACGGCTTCCTCCGCGGCTCCCGGCACCCCCGGTTCGACCGGCCCTACGTCGAGTGCGGCTACGCCCCGATGGTCGAGCTCCTGGGCTACCTGCGGGCCAACGGGTTCACGACCTACATCGCCTCGGGCGGCGGGCGCGACTTCATGCGCCCGATCAGCCAGGACATGTACGGCATCCCCCGCGAGCAGGTGATCGGCAGCAGCAGCACCTTCGCCTACACCAGCGACGGCCACCGCGGCACGATCACCCACCAGCCCGCCGCCGACTACGTCGACGACGGCCCGGAGAAGCCCGTGCGGATCTGGAACCGGACGGGCAGGCGCCCGATCCTCGCGGCAGGCAACTCCGACGGGGACGTCGCGATGCTGGAGTTCACCGAGCACCCGGCCACACCGGCACTGCGGCTGCTCGTGCTCCACGACGACGCCGACCGCGAGTTCGCCTACACCGAGGGTGCCGAGCAGGCCCTCGCCCGGGCCGAGAAGGAGGCATGGACCGTCGTGAGCATGGCCGACGACTGGACCACCGTGTTCTGACTCATCCGCGCGGGGTGAGTCCGGGCGGGCGCGCGGCCCGCAGGATCGGGGGATGTCCGAGTGCTGTGCCGCGTCCGGTCCCGTGCGGGAACCGCCCGCCGAGGTGCCCCTCCCGGCCGTCGGTCCCTCCAGGACGGATCTCGTCCCGCTGCACGGCGGCGAGTTCCTGATGGGCTCACACGAGCAGCGCTACCCCACGGACGGCGACGGCCCGCCGCGCGTGGTGGAGGTGGCGCCGTTCCGGATCGCCGCGCACGCCGTGAGCAACGCGGACTTCGCCGAGTTCGTCGCGGTGACGGGCTACCTCACGACCGCCGAGCGGGAGGGCTGGTCGTTCGTGTTCGGGGGGCT
>NZ_JACBXB010000277.1 GCF_013870575.1 Pseudonocardia pini | reverse complement strand
CTGCCGTGCAGCTCGAGGCCCGCGACGACCTCGGCGGCGGTGGTCCCGGCGTGGAACGGGCCGGTGAAGCGGCTGGTGCTGGGGTGCGTGATGGGAGGGGTGAGGAAGGTGGTCATGGGTCTCCCCTTCGCGGTGATGGCGGCGCCCCGGCGGCGTACTCTCACTACCGGAGCTGCCTCCGATCCCAACCGCAGGGAAACGGAGGGGATTCCGGTTAAGGTGGTGAAGTGGCGTGGGTCACACTGAAGGGGTCGCGGTCCGGCCCCTGCGGGCCGACGCCCGGCGCAACCGGGAACGGCTGCTCGAGGTGGCCGTCGAGGCCTTCTCCACGCCCGGTCGAGACGTCTCGCTGGAGGCGATCGCCAAGGCCGCGGGCGTGGGGATCGGCACCCTGTACCGGCACTTCCCCACCCGGGAGGCGCTGGTCGAGGCCGCCTACCGCAACGAGGTCGCCCGGCTGTGCGACGCGGTTCCCGGGCTGCTCGAGTCCGCCCCCGCGGACGAGGCGATGCGGACCTGGATGGACCGGTTCGTCGACTACATGACCGCCAAGCGCGGGATGCTGGACACGCTGCGCGCGATCGTCGCCTCGGGTGGCGACCCCTTCGCCGAGACGAAGGGCCGCATGCGCGGTGCGGTGGGGGAGTTCCTCACCGCGGGCGTCGAGGCGGGCACCCTGCGGGCGGACGTCTCACCGGAGGACGTGCTCGCCGCCGTCTCCGGGGTCACCCTCGCCACCGGCCCGGAGCAGCGCGAACAGGCGAACCGGCTGCTCGACCTGATCATGGACGGGCTGCGAGCGCGCGGATGAGCGCACCCGGCTCGCCCGCCAGCGGGGCGAGCACCGGGGTGGTCACCCCCGCCTCCACGTAGGCCTGGACCTGCTCGCGCACGGACTCCGCCGGACCGTGCAGCACCAACCGGTCCACGACGGCGTCGGGGATCGCCTCCAGCGCCGCCCGCCGGTCGCCCGCCGCCCACGCGGTCCACATCGGAGTGAGCTCCATCCGCCCCAGCCACTCGTGGAAGGCGCGGTAGACCGGCACGTTCAGGTAGGCCGCCAGGGCCCGACGGCCGATCGCGCGTGCCTCGTCCGCGGGCACGTCGGGGAGCACGAAGATCCGCGCCACGATTTCGGCGTCCGGCTTGCCGTACTCGCGCACGTGCGGGGCGACGGCGCGCACGTCGTCGCTGGTCAGCCAGTTGACGATCGCCCCGTCGCCGTCCCGCCCGGCGAGCCGGAGCATGCCCGGGCGCAGGGCGGCCACCAGCACCGGCGGGGTGTGCTCGGGCGGGATGTCGAGGCGGAAGCCGCGGACCGCGAACGAGGGCCACTCACCGGTCACCTTCTCGCCGGTGAACGCCTGCCGCAGGAAGTCCAGCA
The DNA here is from genome assembly GCF_013870575.1 of Pseudonocardia pini. Taxonomy (GTDB): domain Bacteria; phylum Actinomycetota; class Actinomycetes; order Mycobacteriales; family Pseudonocardiaceae; genus Pseudonocardia; species Pseudonocardia pini. Next base: position 5,208 of record NZ_JACBXB010000277.1, on the reverse strand, counting down.
GGTCCCGCACCCGGGCGTAGGGCTCGGTGAAGGGGATGCCGTTCCAGCTCTCCACGACGACGTTCGAGGACGTGCCGATGCCGAGCGCGAACCGCCCCGGGGCGAGGCCCGCGAGCGTGGCCGCGGTCTGCGCGAGCAGGGCCGGACCGCGGGTGAACGCCGGGACGATCGCCGTGCCGAGCCGCAGCGCGGGCGCCCACTCCGCGGCGAGGGCCAGCGGGGTGAACGCGTCCGTGCCCGCGGCCTCGGCACTCCAGACGTCCGTGTAGCCGAGGTCGGGCAGGGCCCGGATCAGCTCGCGCTGCTCCCACAGCGGGAGACCGGTGAGCGGGACCGTGATTCCCCAACGCTGCGGCACTCGATCACCGTAGTGCTCAGAACTCCTCGTGGGTGTCCGGATCCTGGCCCCAGATCCGGCCGCGCTCGAGCGCGGACAGGGCCGCCACCTCGTCCGCGGAGAGGGCGAAGCCGAACAGGTCGATGTTCTGCCGCTGGCGCTCCGGTCTCTCCGACTTGGGGATCGGCACCGCACCGAGCTGGACGTGCCAGCGCAGGACCGCCTGGGCCGGGGTCACGCCGTGGGCCTGCGCGATGTCGGTCACGACCGGCTCCGCGAGCAGCTCGCCCCGCCCCATCGGGCTCCAGCTCTCGGTCACGATCCCCAGCTCGGCGTGCACCGCACGCAGCTCGGCCTGCGGGAAGTAGGGGTGCATCTCGACCTGGTTCATGACGGGCACCACGCCGGTCTCGTCGATGACCCGCCGCAGGTGGGCCTCGGTGAAGTTGGAGACGCCGATCGAGCGGACCAGGCCCTCGTCCCGCAGCGTGATCATGGCCTTCCAGCTGTCGACGTACCTGTCGAGCCGGGGCAGCGGCCAGTGGATGAGGTAGAGGTCGACGTAGTCGAGGCCCAGGTTGGTGAGCGACTCGTGGAAGCCCTTGATGGTCTCGTCGTAGCCGTGGTGGCGGCCCGCGAGCTTGGTGGCCACGAGGACCTCCTCGCGCGGCAGCCCGTACTCGCGCACCGCGCGGCCGACGCCCTGCTCGTTCTCGTAGCGCAGCGCGGTGTCGAGCAGGCGGTAGCCGGCGTCGAGGGCCGAGATCGCGGTGGTGCGCGAGTCGTCCCCGGCGTGCGGGAAGGTGCCGAAGCCGACGGCGGGGACCTCGCGACCGTCGAGCATGGTGAGGCTCGGGATGGACATGACCCGAGCCTATGTCAGGACAAAGGGTCCTGCCGGCGGGCTCGGCGGAGCTGCTCCGCGCGGTCGGCGCGGTCCCGCCGCCAGGCCTCGACGACGGCGTCGGGCTCGGCACGGCGGACCGGCAGCACCGGCCCGTCCGGGTTGCGGACGTAGGCCACGACCCGGGTGTTCAGCGCCTGGACGACCCGGCGCACCGCCTCCTCGGACGGCAGGTCCCGCACGGTCTCCGGCAGGCGTTCCAGCTCCTTGCGCAGCTGGACGCCGGTGGGCAACAGCGCGTCGGACGGCACGCCCTCACGCCGCACGTACCCGCGGACCCACCAGTCCGGCGAGGTGTCGTCCAGGTTCGGCAGCGGCTTGCCCTTGCCGGGCAGATCGTCGAACGCGCCCCGTTCGGCGGCCTCGCGGATCGCCCTCTCGAGTGCGGACTCGTCGCCCATGAGTTCACGGTACCGCTGGTGAGAGGCACTATTCCGGAATTGCCGAAGCCGCTACTCTCCGGCTCATGAGCCCTGTCGACGACATCCTCGCCCAGGTTCCACTCGGAGATCTCGCGGCGCGCCTGGGCGTCGACGAGGCCACCGCGGAGCACGCCGCCCGGCAGGCCCTGCCCGCCCTCCTCGGCGGCATCCAGGCCAACGCGGACGACCCGGCGGGCGCCGCCTCGTTCGCGAGCGCCGTGCAGCAGCACGACGAGAAGCTGATCGACGGCGGCGTGGACCTCGGCCAGGTCGACACGTCCGACGGCGAGAAGATCGTCTCGCACGTGTTCGGGGCGCAGAAGGACACCGTGGTGAACCAGCTCGGCGGGATCGGCGCGCTCGGCGCTCCCGCGAGCGGTGCCGCACCGCAGGCCCAGGCCGCGTTCGGTGGCGGCGAGGGTGGCTCCGGCCTGATCGCGAAGCTGCTGCCGATCCTGGCGCCGATCGTGATGTCCTACCTGGCCAAGAAGCTGTCCGGGGGTTCCGCGGGCAACGGCGGCCTGCCCGGCTCCGGCGCGGGTGCAGGCGGTGGCCTCGGCGACCTGCTCGGCGGCATCCTCGGTGGAGCGGGCGGCCAGGGCGGTCAGGGCGGCGGAGTCCTGGGCGGCGGCCTGGGCGACCTGCTCGGCGGCCTCCTCGGCGGCGGCCGCAAGTAACGCATTATGGAGCCACAACTGTCGTCTGACGGTCCTGAAACGACAGTTGTGGCTCCATAACGCCGAGTTACGGGGCGCCGACCCCGGAGATCGTGTAGCGCTTCACGTCCGCCGCGAGTATCTGCGTCTGCTGGTCGCCGCTGGGGCCGCTGCCGCGGAAGGCCAGCAGGGGCTCCTCGGCCGCCCAGCGCTCGTAGACGTTGATCCGGCCGGCATCGAGGACGTCCGCGGTGATGGTGAAGTCCAGGCAGCCCTCGGCCGCCCGGGCGAGCTCCACCACCTGCGCGCACTCGGCGACGTAGGCGTCGCGTCCGGCGGGGTCCACGGTCAGGTGTCCGGCGACGATCAGCATGTCAGGGCCGACCGTCGCGGACGCCGGAACTCATCTGTGCGCGCAGGACGGGTTTGAGCACCTTGCCCGAGGCGTTGCGCGGCAGGGCCTCGACCACCAGCAGCTGCGTCGGCTTCTTGTAGGAGGCCAGCCGCGGGCGGCACCACTCGGCGAGGTCAGCCAGCGTCGGCGGGGCGGCCGGGTCCGTGGGTACAACCACGGCGACCGGTGTCTCGCCCCAGCGCTCGTGCGGCGCCGCGACCACCGCGACGTCCGCCACCGCAGGGTGTCCGGCGAGCACGTTCTCCACCTCGGCGCAGTAGATGTTCTCGCCGCCCGAGATGATCATGTCCTTCTTGCGGTCGACGACGAAGAGGAAGCCCTCCTCGTCCTCCCGCACCAGGTCACCCGAGTGGAACCAGCCGCCCTCGAACGCCTCCGCGGTGGCCTCGGGCATGTTCCAGTAGCCCTGCATCAGGTTCGGGCCGCGGTAGACGATCTCGCCGACCTCGCCCCGCGGGACGTCGTGCATCTCGTCGTCGACGATCCTGATCGACACGGCGGGCACCGGCCGCCCGACGGAGCCGATCTTGCGGACCGCGTCCTCGCCGTCGAGCACGGTGGTGACGGGGGACATCTCGGTCTGGCCGAAGGTGCAGACGTTCGGCACGCCGGGGAAGGCGGCCGCCATCGCCTCCAGCAGGGTGACGGTGGCGGGCGCGGCGCCCCAGCACATCACGCGCAGGTGGGCGGCCCGTTTGCCTGCCTCCGGCACCGCGACCACGGCCTGCCACTGCGCCGGGACCATGAACACGTGCGTGATCCGCTCGCGCTCGAGCGTGTCCAGCATGGTCTCCGGGTCGAACCGCCCGCTCGGCATGATCACGGTGGTGCCGCCGGTGGCGATGAGCGGCGCGATCCCGCCGATCGCCGCGATGTGGAACATCGGCGAGGCGCAGAGGTTCACCTCGTCCTCGCGGTAGAGCCGCCAGTAGCGGATGAGGGTCTGGGTCTGCACCGCCAGGTTGAGGTGGGTGAGCACCGCGCCCTTGGGGCGCCCGGTGGTCCCGGACGTGTACATGATCAGCGCGGGATCGTGCTCGTCGATCTCCGCGGTGCGGGGTCGCTCCGGACCCGCGGCGAGGGCGTCGAAATCGCCGTCCGCGGTGCCGGTGACCAGCAGGATGCCCGGCCCGGCGAGGTCCCCCCGGACCTGGGCGGCCGACGCGGCGAGGTCCGCGTCGGCGGCGAGCGCGACGGCCCCGCTGTCGCGGAGGATGAAGCTCACCTCGTCCGCGCTGAGCCGGAAGTTCACCGGCACCGCGATGGCCCCCAGGGCGTTGGCGGCCAGCACGGCCTCCAGGAACTCGGGCCGGTTGCTCATCAGCACCGCGACCCGGTCCCCGCGCCCGACGCCCCGGTCCGCGAGACCCCCGGCCAGCGCCGAGACCCGTCGGCGCAGGTCGGCCCAGGTCGTCACGACGCCTCCGAACGCCAGGGCCGCGCGCTCCGGTGTGAGGTGGGCGTGCCGGTCGATCTGGTCCAGCCAGTGCTGGCCGGAGCCGGGCGGGCGTGCGGACGTCATCGTGCTCCCTCGAGGCGTGATCCCTGTCGAGCCTGTCCTACCAGTCGGCCTCGGTGGAGCGGACGAGGCCGCGCACCCTGGACCCGCTTCTGCGGCAACGCCGGCTCGAAGAGGCGTCGATCTGCTTCCTGTCCGCGATCGCCTGGGTGGACGGGCGGCTGCCGGCGCGGCACGGTGGGCGGACCGCGTCGGTCGCGGCCGGGGCCGCCGCGGAATGTTGTACGCGCAACTACCGTTGTGTGGGTCGAGGAAAGGGGAGTCCGATGCCGCAGCCCGAGGGTGCCGAGCTCGAGGCCGTCCGCGCCAGGCGGGTCGACCTGCGCGAGAAGTACCTCCAGAAGCCCGCCGACCGGCGCCCGACCACCGTGCAGGGCGTCCACCACATCGCGCTGGTCTGCCGAGACGTCGAGGAGACCATCCGCTTCTACCAGGACCTGTTGGGCTTCCCGCTGGTCGAGCTGGTGGAGAACCGCGACTACGCGGGCTCCAGCCACTTCTTCTTCGACATCGGGAACGGGAACCTGCTCGGGTTCTTCGACTTCCCCGGCCACGACCACAAGCCCTTCGAGGAGACGATCGGCGCGGTTCAGCACCTCGCGCTGTCGACCTCGGCGGAGGAGTTCGAGAAGGCCAAGGAGCGGCTCGACGCGGCCGGTGTCGAGTACCTCGGCCCGGACCGTGGCGTGGACAACAGCTTGTACATCCGGGATCCGAACGGGGTCGGGCTGGAGTTCTACCGGGAGCGGCTGGGCTACTTCGAGGACGAGCCGCTGCTCGGCTGACCGGCACCGCCCGGCGCCGATCTCGCACCGCTGCGCAACCCGACCGGGGGATGCACGTCCTACAGGTGAGGGACGGGTACGCCCGTCTCGCTACCGTGGGTCCGAGAACGGGACCCCAGGACGTCGGGAAAGGGTGCGATGAACGGTGACCCACGCGGGCCGCACGGGCC
>NZ_JACBXB010000276.1 GCF_013870575.1 Pseudonocardia pini | reverse complement strand
ACCCGCAGCAGGTCGGCAGCAACGACACCATCTACTCGGTGCGCCAGCTCGTCGACTCGCTCACCGACCAGGACCCGCAGACCGGTGACCTGAAGCCGTGGCTCGCCACCGCCTGGGAGACCTCGCCCGACGCGAAGAGCTACACCTTCACCCTGCGCGAGGGGGTGACCTTCTCCGACGGCACGCCGCTCGACGCGAACGCGGTCAAGGCGAACTTCGACCGCGTCCCCCAGCTCGGTGCCCGCGGCACGCTGCCCAAGGGCTACCTCGCGGGCTACGCGGGCACGACCGTGCTCTCGCCCACGCAGCTCACCGTGTCCTTCCAGCAGCCGAACGTGCAGTTCCTGCAGGGCACCTCGACCCACAGCCTGGGCATCCTCAGCCCGGCGAGCGTCGCGAAGTCCGACGACGACCGCTGCACCGGCGTCATCGGGTCCGGCCCCTTCACGTTGGCGAACTACACCCAGAACGCCACGATCACGCTGGCCAAGCGGCCCGGCTACGACTGGGGCTCGTCGCTGTTCGCGCACCAGGGCGAGGCCTACCTCGACACCCTCGAGTTCCGGATCGTGCCCGAGTCCGGGGTGCGGACCGGCAGCCTGCAGTCCGGCGAGGTCGACGTCATCGGCAGCATCGGCCAGCAGGACGAGGCCCCGCTGACCGGCGCGGGCGCGCAGCTGCTGGCCCGGTCCAACCCCGGCATCACCTTCGGGATCGGGCTGAACCAGAGCAAGCCGATCGCGAACGACCCGGCCGTCCGGCAGGCGCTGAGCCTGGCGATCAACCGGCAGGAGATCGTCTCGGCGGTCTTCCCGTCGCAGACCCTGCCCGCCACGAGCGTGCTGGCCTCGACCACCCCGTCGTACGCCGACCAGTCGGCCGCGCTCACGTTCGACGCGCAGAGGGCCGGGTCCACCCTGGACGCGGCGGGCTGGGTCCCGGGGCCGGACGGGATCCGGGCCAAGGACGGACAACCGCTCACCCTGCAGGTCTCGTTCGCCAACGTCGCCGCGACCAACAAGCCCACCCTGGAGCTGATCCAGCAGCAGGCCCGCGCGGTCGGGATCGACGTGCAGGTCCAGGAGTACCCGATCTCCCAGACCCCGCAGATCCAGAGCAGCGGCGACTTCACCTCGTTCTGGTTCAACATCACCCGGGCGGACCCGGACATCCTGCGCAGCTCGTTCTCGGTGGCCGGGGCGAACTTCTACCGGGTCCCGGAGACCCCGCTGGAGCCGCTGCTGACCGGCCAGGCCGCCGAGCCGGACCCGGCGAAGCGCACCGCGCTCGTCGAGCAGGCGCAGCAGGAGTTCCTGAAGCAGGGTTTCTTCGTGCCCGTCGTCGAGCTGACCACGGTGCTCGGCGTCGGCGCGTCCACGCACGGCGTCACGTTCGACGCGTCCTCCCGGATCCAGCTGCACGACGCCTGGAAGTCGGATGTGAGCTGACGTGCTCCCGTACCTGCTCCGCCGCCTCGGCACCGCGATCGCGGTGCTGTGGGCGGCGTACACGGTCACGTTCGTCGTGCTGTACCTGCTGCCCGGCGACCCGGTCACGACGATGGCGAGCGGCGGGCTCGACGGCGAGCCGCTCAGCCAGGCCGCGATCGACGAGCTCAAGGCGCGGTACGGGTTCGACCAGCCGCTGATCGTGCAGTACGGGACCAGGCTGTGGGCGGCGCTGCACGGCGACCTCGGCGCGTCCATCCAGACCGGGCGAGACGTCCGGTCCGCCATCGCCGAGGCCCTGCCCCCCACGATCCAGATCGCGGTCGGCGGCCTGCTCGTGGCCGTCGTGCTGGGCGCGGGCCTGGCGCTGGCGGCGACCTTCACCCGGCTGCGGTGGCTGCGGCAGGTGCTGATGGCGCTGCCGTCGCTCGCGGTGTCGCTGCCGGTGTTCTGGGTCGGGCTGATGCTCGTGCAGATCTTCTCGTTCGGGCTGCACCTGCTGCCGTCGGTGGGCGCCAACGGGTTCCAGGCGCTGATCCTGCCGTCGATCACGCTCGGGCTGCCGATGGGCGCGCTGATCGCCCAGGTGCTGGCGAAGAGCCTGAGCACCGCGCTCGACGAGCCGTACGTCCAGACTGCGCGGGCCAAGGGCGTCGGGCGGTCCGCGATCCACCTGCGGCACGCCCTCCAGAACGCCGCGATCCCCGCGCTGACCGTGCTCGGCTACGTCGCCGGGAACCTGCTCGCGGGGACGGTCGTGGTGGAGACGGTGTTCACCCGGCCCGGGCTCGGCAGGCTGACCGTGCAGGCCGTCGGCGTGCAGGACATCCCGCTGGTGCAGGGGATCGTGCTGTTCGCGTCGCTCGTGTTCGTCGGGGTCAACCTCGTGGTCGACCTCGTCTACCCGGTCCTCGACCCGAGGATCGCCAGGGGGGTGCCCGCAGCGGCATGACCGAACTGCTGATCCTCGCCGACGCCACCGAGCCCGCCCGGCCGGCCGTCGTCCTGCCCGAGCCACCCACGCGCCGCGAGCGCGTGGTGCGGCTGCTGCGTTTCCTCGGCCGCCGCCCCGGGCTGGTGGTGGCGGGCGTCGTGGTGTTCCTGGTGCTGCTCGCGGCCTTCGCCCCGGGCGTGCTCGCGCCCGGGGACCCGAACACCGGCGTCGTGGCGGACAAGCTGCAGCCGCCGAGCCCGGGCCACCTCTTCGGCACCGACTACCTGGGGCGAGACCTCTACACCCGGGTGGTGCACGGCGCGTCGCTGTCCTTGCAGGCCACGCTGATCGCCGTCGCCGTGGCGCTCGTCGCGGGCGGGCTGATCGGGCTGCTCGCGGGCTTCGTCGGGCGCTGGGTCGACGAGGCGCTGATGCGCGTCGTCGACGTGCTGTTGTCCATCCCGGCCATCCTGTTGTCCCTGGCGCTGATCACCGCGCTGGGCTACGGCACCGTCAAGGTGGCGATCGCGGTCGGCATCGCGAGCGTCGCCAGCTTCGCCCGGGTCATGCGCGCGGAGACGATGCGCATCCGGCAGTCGACCTACGTGGAGGCCGCCCGGTCCGTCGGCACCCGCTGGTACGTGACCCTGTGGCGGCACGTGCTGCCCAACGCGGCCGGGCCGGTCATCGTCTTGGCGGTGCTGGAGTTCGGGCTGGCCATCCTGGCCGTGTCCTCGCTGTCCTTCCTCGGCTACGGCGCGCCGCCGCCGTCGCCGGAGTGGGGTTCGCTGATCGCCGAGGGCCGCAACTACCTGGCGACGTCGTGGTGGCTGTGCGCGCTGCCCGGCCTCACGATCGCCGCCACCGTGCTGTCGGTGAACCGCATCTCGCGGGCCCTCGACGGGGAATGGGGCCGAGCCCGATGAGCGAACCGTCGGCAGTGGGCGAGCCGCTGCTGGAGATCGACGACCTGGCGGTCTCCTACCGGATCGCGGGCGGGCGGATCGACGCGGTCCAGGGCGCCTCGCTGACCGTGGCGCCCGGCGAGGTCGTGGCCGTCGTGGGCGAGTCCGGCTCGGGCAAGTCCACGCTGGCCCAGGCCGTCATCGGGCTGCTGGCGGGCAACGGCTCCGTGACGGGCGGGAGCATCCGGCTCGGCGGCCGCGAGCTGACCGGGCTGTCCGACAAGGCCCTGCGCGAGGTGCGGGGGCGCGGGATCGGGCTCGTGCCGCAGGACCCGACCGTCTCGCTGAACCCGGTGCACCGCATCGGCCGACAGGTCGGCGAGGTGCTGCGGGTGCACGGGCTCGCGGACCGGCGCAGCGCCGCGGTCCGGGCCGTCGAGCTGTTGGCGAAGGCCGGGCTGCCCGAGCCCGAGGCCCGGGCGCGGCAGTACCCGCACGAGCTCTCCGGCGGCATGCGGCAGCGGGTCCTGATCGCGATCGCCACGGCCGCCGACCCGGCGCTGATCATCGCCGACGAGCCCACCAGCGCGTTGGACGCCACCGTGCAGCGGCGGATCCTCGACCACCTGGACACGCTGCGGGAGAACGGGACCGCCATGCTCCTGGTCACCCACGACCTCGGCGTCGCCGCGGACCGGGCCGACCGGGTCGTGGTGATGTCCGGCGGCCGGATCGTGGAGCAGGGTCCCGTCGCGCAGATCCTGCAGGACCCGGCCGACGCCTACACCCGACGTCTGGTGGCGGCGGCCCCCGGGCTCACCCCGCCCGAGACGCCCCGGGTCCCGGTGACCGCGCCGCCGCTGGTGGAGGTGCGCGGGCTCACGAAGGAGTTCCCGCTGGGCAGGCGACGGACCCTGCGCGCGGTCGACGACGTCTCGTTCACCATCGCCCGCGGCGAGACCCTGGCGCTGGTCGGTGAGTCCGGTTCGGGCAAGTCCACCACCGCGCGGCTCGTCCTGCGGATGGCCGACCCGACGGCGGGGGAGATCCTGTTCGACGGCGCCGACATCACCCGGCTGAAGGGCGGTGCGTGGCGGGACCTGCGCCGCCGCGCCCAGCTCGTCTACCAGAACCCGTACGCCTCGCTCGATCCCCGGTTCTCGGTCGAGGAGGTCGTCACGGAGCCGTTGCGCGCCTTCGGGATCGGCACCGCGGGCGAGCGGCGCGACCGGGCGGGCGGGCTGCTGGAGCGGGTCGCGCTGCCCGCGGCGCTGCTCGACCGTCGGCCCGCCGAGCTCTCCGGCGGGCAGCGGCAGCGGATCGCGATCGCCCGCGCGTTGGCGCTGTCCCCGGACCTCGTCGTGTGCGACGAGCCGGTCTCCGCGCTCGACGTGTCGGTGCAGGCCCAGGTGCTGGAGCTGCTCGAGGAGCTGCAGGTCACCCAGGGGCTGACCTACCTGTTCATCTCGCACGACCTGGCGGTGGTCCGCCGGATCGCGCACCGGGTCGGGGTCATGCGCGAGGGGCGCCTGGTGGAGCTGCGGCCCACCGAGGAGGTCTTCACCGACCCGCAGCAGGACTACACCCGCGAGCTGCTGGCGGCCATCGCGGGCCGCCGCGCGGCCGCCTGAGGAGGACGTCATGCGTTTCCAGGTTCTCGACATCGTCCCGCACGCCCCGCACCCGGTCACGGGGGAGATCGTCTCGGTGCACGAGCGGCTGCGCCGCGTCGTCGAGACCGCCGTGCTGGCCGAGCGGCTCGGCTTCGACTCCTACGCGGTGGGGGAGCGGCACGCCGGGGAGTTCGTGTCCTCGGCGCCCACGGTGCTGCTCGGCGCGCTCGCCCAGGCCACGGACCGGATCCTGCTGAGCACGGGCGTCACGGTGCTGTCGTTGCTCGACCCGGTCCGGGTGGCCGAGGACTACGCCACGGTGGACCAGCTCTCCGGCGGTCGGCTGGAGATCGTGATCGGGAAGGGCAACGAGGACAAGCACTTCCCGCTCTTCGGCCTGGAGCCGGCGAAACAGTACGAGTACCTCACCGAGAACCACGAGCTGCTGCGCCTGCTGCTGCGCGACGAGCGGGTGTCCTGGACCGGGACCCACCACCACGACCTGCACGAGGTGACGACCCATCCCCGGCCCTTCTCCGGGCCCTTCCGGATCTGGCACGGCTCGGCCACCTCCACCGTCGCCGTCGACCTGGCGGCGAAGTGGGGCGACCCGATCTTCACGGCCAACGCGCTGCAGCCGCGGGAGAACTACCTGGTGCTCATCGACCGGTACCGCGAGCAGTGCCGGGCGCACGGCCGCGAGCCGGGCTACGTCGGGTCCGGGTCGGGCGGGCTGTTCCTCGCGGACACCGAGGAGGAGGCGATCGCGGAGTACCGGCCGCTCTACGAGGGCCAGGTCGCGAAGCTCAACGCCGCTCACGCCGGGGACACCCGCAAGGGCAAGCGGCTCTCCTTCGAGACCATCGAGGAGGCCGTGGCGCACGGCCCGGCGCTGGTCGGGACGCCGGAGCGGGTCGCGGCCAAGATCCTGGAGTACCACAAGGCCTACCGGCACGACGTCCAGTCGGTGTCGGTCAACCCCGCCCTGCCCCACGAGCGTCAGCAGGAGGTGCTGACCCGGTTCGCCGAGGAGGTCGTCCCGCTCGTCCGCCGCGAGGCGACCACCACGCTGTGGGGGCCCGAGGACCCGGGCCGGGCGAAGGGGATCCGGCCGTGACGGCGATCCCGCTCTCCGTCCTGGACCTGGCGCCGATCTCGGCCGGGTCGACGGCGGCGGAGGCCCTGCGCAACACCGTCGACCTCGCCCGGCACGCCGAGCGCGCGGGCTACCGCCGGTTCTGGCTCGCCGAGCACCACCTCAACCCGGGCGTGGCCGGGGCCTCGCCCCCGCTGATCATGGGCGCGGTCGCGCAGGCCACGGAGACCATCCGGGTCGGGTCCGGCGCCGTGCAGACCGGGCACCGCACCCCGCTGTCCATCGTGGAGGAGTTCGGGATCCTCGACGCGCTGCACCCCGGCCGGGTCGACCTCGGCCTCGGGCGCTCCGGCGGACCGCGGACCCGCACCGAGCCCACCCACACCGAGGAACGCGTCGTGGACGGCGTGCTGATCCCGCGGCCCTTCTCGTTCGCGGGGCTGCTGGGCTCGCCGCGGTTCCGCGCGCAGCTGGAGCTGCTGCGCCAGCCCGAGGCGACCACCCCGGCGTACGACACGATCGTCGACACGGTGCTGGGCCTCGTCGCGGGCACGCACCGGTCGAGCGAGGGGGTCGAGGTGCACGCGGTACCCGGCGAGGGGG
>NZ_JACBXB010000275.1 GCF_013870575.1 Pseudonocardia pini | reverse complement strand
CGCGGACGCCCCCGAGCTGCGGCTGCGGGGGGTCGTGCTCGCGGCCGCGGCGCTCTGCGGGGTGGCCGAGGCCTGCCGGGACCGCTCCGCCGAGTACGCGAAGACCCGCACGCAGTTCGGGCAGCCGATCGGGGTGTTCCAGGCCGTGAAGCACCGCTGCGCGGAGATGGCGACACGCTGCGAGGCCGCGATGTCGCTGACCTCGTACGCCGCGCTCGTGCTGGCCGAGGGCAGGCCCGACGCGGCCTTCCAGGTGTCGTCGGCGAAGCTGGTGGCCTCGGCCGCGGCCATCGACAACGCGGCCGACGACGTGCAGAACCACGGCGGCATGGGCTTCACCGACGAGAGCGGCGCCCACCTCTACGTCCGTCGCGCCCGCCTGCTCGAGCAGTGGTTCGGTGGCACCCCGCGCCTCTCGACCGAGCTGCTGGCCGAGCCCGCGCCGCGGTGAGCCGCTCCGGAGCCCCCGTCCGGGGGCTCCGGAGCGGGACGGGCTAGCGGAGCCCGCGGTCGGCCATCTGCTGGGGCACGGTGCGGTACTCGGGCATCAGGTGGCCCCGGCGCAGCCAGTTCCCGCCGTCGACGACCAGGGTGTGCCCGGTGATGTAGGCGGCGTCGTCGGACGCGAGGAACACCGCGGCCTTGCCGAGCTCGTGCACCTCGCCCGCCCGGCCGAGCGGCACGGTCCGCGCCGCCCGCTCCCGGGCGCCGTCGAGGTTCTCCTCGGAGTGCATCTGCGACTGCACGGTCGGGTTGGGGAAGACGCCGGGAGCGATCCCGTTGACCCTGATGCCGTGGCCCGCCCACTCCACCGCGAGCGTCTGGGTCATGTTGGCCACGCCCGCCTTGGCCGCCGAGGAGGCCGCGACGCCGGGGCAGCCGGTGTAGATGTGGGTGGAGACGACGTTGAGGATGACGCCGGGGGTGCCCGCGTCGATCCAGTGCCGCGCGGCCGCCCAGGAGCACAGGAAGGTGCCGTTGAGGACGATGTCGACGATCGTCCGCCAGCCGTTCGGCGTGTACTCCTCCGCCGGGACCACGAAGTTGCCCGCGGCGTTGTTGACCAGGACGTCCAGCCGTCCGTGCGTGGCCACGACGTCGGCGACCATCGCCTGCACCGAGTCGGCGTCGCGGATGTCGCACACCTGCGCCGACGCCGCGCCGCCCGCCTCCTCGATCGCGCGCACCCCCGCGTCGAGGTTCTCGCGCTTGCGGGAGGCCACCACGACGTGGGCGCCCTCGCGCGCCAGCTCGAGGGCCACACCCAGCCCCAGGCCGGTGCCACCTCCGGTGACGATCGCGACACGATCCGAGAACGCGCCCACCTCGACCACTTCCTTCCGGGTTCGGCAGCACGCCGTCGAGCCGCTGCCCCTTGTCCGTACCACCTAGGGGAAATACAGTCTACTCATATCGAGTAGACGTCACGTCCCGAGTTCGAGGAGTGTCACCGTGGACCCGTCGCCGGCCCGCCCCCTGCCGCAGCCCACGTTGGCCAGCGGACCGTTCTGGGCGTCCGGTGCGGACGGCGTCCTGCGCATCACGCAGTGCGGCTCCTGTGGCCGGCTGTTCCACCCGCCGCTGCCGTCCTGCCCGACCTGCCGCAGCGCGGAGGTCGCCCTCACCGCGGTGTCCGGCCGCGCGACCGTCGTCGCGGTGACGGTCACCCACCAGGCCTGGCAGCCCGCCTTCCCGCCCCCGTACGCCGTGGCGATCGTCGCGATCGAGGAGGACGACCGCGCCCGGCTCACCACGAACGTCGTCGGCGTCGATCCCGCCGAGGTGCGGATCGGCATGCGCGTCAGGGTGCGGTTCGAGCAGCACGAGGAGGTCTGGCTACCTCTTTTCGAGCCGGACGAGGTGACCGAGCGGGAGCAGGGTCCCGGCCCGATCCCGCCGGTACGGGACGTGACCCCCGCCCTGCGCCGCATCACCGCGGGCGGGCGCGCGGACCGGTTCGAGAACCGGGTCGCGTTGACCGGGGTCGGCCAGTCCCGGTCGGGCAGGCGGCTGATGGTCGATCCCCTGTCCCTCACCGTCGAGGCCTGTCGCCGCGCGGTCGCCGACGCGGGCCTGGACTTCGACGACATCGACGGGCTCTCGACCTACCCGGGCCCGTCGCCGAACGTCGGGATGACGGAGGGCGGGGTCACCGCGGTCTCCGAGGCGCTCGGTCTGACGCCGGTCTGGGTCAACGGCGCGGCGGAGACCCCGGGACAGGCGGGCTCCATCATCACCGCCATGCTCGCCGTGGCGTCGGGCCTCTGCCGCCACGTGCTCTGCTTCCGCACCATGTGGGAGGCGTCCCTGGCGTCGATGCAGCGCTCCGGGGCGTGGCACACCACGACGTCGCGGGCCACCGGCATCCAGGAGTGGCGGCTGCCGTTCGGGGCCGGGTCCGCGGCCCAGTGGATCGGCATGCACGCCTCGAACTACCTGCACCGGTACGGCGTCGGCCGCGAGGCGTTGGGCGCCATCGCCGTCAACGCGCGTGCGGGGGCGAGCCGCAACCCGGAGGCGATCTACCGGGACCCGATCACCATGGACGACTACCTGTCCGCCCGCATGGTCTCCACGCCGTTCGGCCTCTACGACTGCGACGTCCCGGCCGACGGGGCCGTCGCGGTCATCGTCTCCGCGATCGACGCGGTGCCGGACCTGCGGTCGACCCCCGTGCTGGTCGAGGCCGTCGGCACGCAGATCCTGGAACGGGTCTCCTGGGACCAGGACACCCTCTCGCACATGCCGCAGGCCCGCGGACCCGCCGCCCACCTGTGGACCCGCACCGACCTGACACCGGACGACGTCGACCTCGCGCTGCTCTACGACGGCTTCACCTTCAACGCGCTGACCTGGATCGAGGCCCTCGGCTTCTGCGGTCTGGGCGAGGCGACCGACTTCCTCGCGGGCGGCAAGACCATCGCGCTCGACGGCACGCTCCCCCTCAACCCGCACGGTGGTCAGCTCTCCGCGGGCAGGCTCCACGGCTACGGCTTCGTGCGCGAGGCCATGCTGCAGCTGCGGAGCGAGGCGCACGGCCGCCAGGTGGCCGACGCGAACGTCGCCGTGGTGACCAACGGCGGGGGGATCCCGTCGGGCGCGATGCTGCTGCGCCGGGCCTGATCGTCCCGTCCTGGCCGGCGTCGCCCCGTCGGCCGGACGGGCCCGGTCAGACGCCCCGGAAGACCCCGCCGTCGACGCGCAGGGTCTCGCCGGTGACGAAGCTCGCCGCGTCGCTGCAGAGGTACGTGACGGCCGAGACGACGTCCTCGACCGCGCCCGTCCGGTGCACCGACTGCCGCGACGTCACGAACTCCTGCAGCAGCTCCGCCGGGAGGTCGGCCACCGCGCTCTCCGTGGCCATCAGCCCCGGCGCGACGGCGTTGACGCGGATGCCCGCATCGCCGAGCTGGGCCGCGAACGCCGTGGTCAGGCCGCGGACGGCAAGTTTCGACACGCCGTAGGGGCTCACGACCTGGTAGCTGGAGAGCGACGACAGGTTGACCACCGCCCCCCGCCCCGCGCGGCCCATCGACTCCGCGCAGGCCAGCGTGCAGTGGACGACGCCGAGCACGTTGACGTCGAAGAGCCTGCGGATCTCGTCGGTCGGCAGCTTCGCGAACGGCAGGTTGTAGCGCGTGAGGTGGAGCCCGGCGTTGTTGACGAGGATGCCGATCTCGCCGAGCTCACCCACGGTGTGCTCCACGGCCGACGCCACGGAGTCCGGGTCGGCGACGTCGCACTCGAGGCCGACGACCCGCCCACCCGCGGCGCGCAGCTTCTCCGCCGCCTCCTGCACCGCCGCGGTGTCGACGTCGACCATCGCCACCGCGGCCCCCTCCGCGACGAACGCCTCGGCGAACGCGGCGCCGAACCCGCGCGCCGCGCCCGTGACGAACGCGACGCGACCCTCGAACCGGCGGAGCAGGGAAGTCGACATCGATGACGCCTCCGGTGGTGTGGACTTCGGTGTCTCAGCGCTGATCTCGGGGACGGTCAGGAGGTCCTGCTCCTCCCCGTGGTCGACGTGGAGCGCGGGATGGCCGAGCGGCACCGGGTTCAGAGTCTCGGTGAGGAGATGCCGAGACAGTGCTGCCGCGTGTTGAAGCGCTACCGCGTGTTGAAGCGCAGCGCCCCGTCGATGCGGATGACCTCGCCGTTGAGGTAGTCGTTCTCGGCGATGTCGACCGCGAGGCGGGCGTACTCGCTCGGCGCGCCCATCCGCTTGGGGTTGGGCACCGTCGGGCCGAACTTGGCCTGCGCCTCCTCCGCGCTCATCCGGTAGGCCGGGGTGAGGAACACCCCCGGCGCGATCGACATGACGCGGATGCCGACGGGGGCGAGGTCCCGTGCGGCGGTGAGGTTCAGGCCGATGACCCCGCCCTTCGCGGCGGAGTAGTCCGTCTGCCCCGGCGCACCCTCCAGCCCGGCGATGCTCGCGGTCGTGATGATCACGCCGCGCTGCCCGGAGTCGAGGGTGTCGGTCTGCGCCATGGCCTCGGCGGCCTGGGCGAGGACGTTGAACGTGCCCGTGAGGAAGATGTCGACGGTCTTGCGGAAGGTGGCCAGCGGATAGCGCTTGCCCGCACGGTCGATGACCCGCGCGCCCGCCGCGGGCCCGCCGTGGACGATGACGGCGACCCGCAGGGGGCCGAGCTCGCCCGCGGCGGCGATGGCCGCCTCGACCGACTCCTCGTCCGTGACGTCGGTGGGGACGAAGCGCGCCCGCTCCTCACCCAGGTCCGCCGCCAACGCCTTGCCGCGGTCCTCCGCGAGGTCGGCGATGACGACGTTCGCCCCCTTGTCGACGAGCCTCCGGACGGTGGCCTCCCCGAACCCGCCCGCACCACCGGTGACGATGGCGGAAACGCCCGTGAGTTCCATTGCTGCTCCTTCGTCTGCGTTCTCCTCGCGGGAGAACGTCGAACACTCGAGTGGTCGGACCGTCAGCCGCGGCGGCCCGCGGCCTCCGCCCGGGCACGCTTGCGCGCCCGGTAGTCCTCTCCGCCGAACAACGCGACCTGCGAGACGAGCTCGGTGTGCATGGCGTTCTGCAGCTCGCCGCGCCACATGCCGTCGACGGAGCTCTTGATCATCGACAGGGCGTCGCTCGGCTTGTCGGCGAGCTCCGCCGCGAACGCGGCGGCCACGGCGTCGAGCTCCTCGCGGGGCACGACCTCGTCGACGAGACCCCAGGCCAACGCCTTCGTCGCGTCGACCGGCCTGCCCGTCATCAGCATCCACTTGGCCCGCGACGGTCCCGCGAGCATCGTCGCCAGCGCGGACCCCCCGGTGTCGGTCATGAGCCCGTAGCGGATCTCGGGGAACGCCATCCGCAGGTCCTCCGCCGCGATCCGGACGTCCGCGGTCAGCGCCATCTCCAGACCACCGCCGAGGACGTTGCCCTGCAGCGCCGCGACGACGGGCTTCGACGAGCCCAGCTGGGTCTCCCTGATCTGCTGGTGGCGGCGGATGAACGACAGGTCGCCCTCCCCCGCCACCCGCTCACCGAGCTGCGAGGTGTCGCGCCCCGAGCAGAACGACCGGCCCTCGCCCCTGATGAGGATGACCCGCGCCGCGGGGTCGGCCAGCACGGCGTCCCAGGTCTCGACGAGCAGGTCGTGGGTCTCGTCGTCGACGGCGTTGTGCCGCGCGGGTCGGTTCAATGAGATCGTCGCCACGCCGTCCGCGACGACGTACCGCACCTTCGGCTCTCCCTCTGCGTGCACGCTCATGCGTCACTCCTCCTCCGGGCACCCGTCCGGCGCCGGTGTCGTGCCCCGCCGCTCTGGCAGCACGGTCTCCGTCGTGCGGTCGCCGACCGTCCGGTCATCCGCCCATCGCCTCGAACAGGACCCAGCCCTTGTCGGCCTCCGCCTGGGGAGCCCGGACCCAGCCGCTGGAGGCCCACGTGCCGCCGTCGACCGGGATCGTGACCCCGGAGACGTACCGGGCCATGGGCGAGCAGAGGAACGCGACGACGTCGCCGCACTCGTCGACGTGGCCCTCCCTGCCGAGCGGGATGTAACCCTCCAGGCCCGCCTGCTCGCGGGGACCGCGCTGCCGCATCGCGGCCGGGTCGACGGGTCCGGTGCGGACCCCGGAGTTGCCCGCGGTGCGGGTGAGGTCGGGGGCGATGGCGTTGACGCGGATCCCGTGCTCGCCGAGCTCGACGGCCATCGAGCGCGTGAAGTTGACCATGCCCGCCTTGCAGGCGGCGTACACGGCGAAGGTCGGAGCCGCTCGGCTCGCCTCGATGCTCGCGACGTTCACGATCGACCCGCCGCGGCCACCGCGCACCATCGCGTGCGCGGCGTGCCAGGTGGCGGCGAGCACGCTGGTGAGGTTGATGTCGATGTGCCGCCGCCAGCTCCGCTCGCTCTGGTCGAGGAAGCGCCGCTTGCGCACCCCACCGGCGTTGTTGACGAGGATGTCGACCCGGCCGAAGCGCTCCTCCGCCGCCGCGACGGCCGCCGCGACCTGGGCCGTGTCCATCACGTCGGTCGGCACGACGAGCGCCTGACCACCCCGCTCGTGGATCATCGCGGCGGTCTGCTCGCCCCGGGCCGCCTCGATCTCGACGACGACGACCGCGGCCCCCCGTG
>NZ_JACBXB010000274.1 GCF_013870575.1 Pseudonocardia pini | reverse complement strand
GCAGCGCACCAGGTCCGTGTCATGGATGACGATCGAACCCTTCTCCGGCTTCAACAGCCCCGGGCGCACGGTGGGCAGGACGCGGCCGCGGGACACCAGGTCCTCGGCGAACTCCAGGAGGGTCCGCAGGTGGGCGACCGAGCGCCCGTACCGGACGTCCTCCGCCGGGTCCCGGAGCTCCGCCGGGTCCACCACGACGCCGGGGACGGACCAGGGGAGCAGCGCGACCTCGCCCGAACGCCTGCCGGACGCGGTGGCGCGCACCAGCTCCGGGGACTCGACGGGGCCCGCGGAACGGGAGGGCAGCAGCAGCGTGACAGAGGTCTGCTTGCCGGGGTGGATCCCCGCGAGCTGCGAGGCGGGGACGGCGAAGGGGTGGGGGCGGGCCGAGCGCAGCGAGCGCCGGGAGGTGGTGGCGGGCCGCTCGCCGTCCTCCGCCCACAGCACGGGACCCCGGCCGGGGCTCCAGAAGGCGTGGACGACGAGCACGGGACCAGGTTACGAGCTACCCCCGACAGTCCCGCCCCACGGGCACGGGCCCCCTCGGACGGTTCGAGCGGTCACAGCTCGTAGAGGGGGCGGACCTCGACGGGGACCAGGTCCACGTAGTCCGGGTGCTTCGCGATCCAGCCCCTGATGAACGGGCAGTCCGGGTAGACGGCCAGCCCCCGCGCGCGCGCCGCGTCCAACGCGTGGCGCGCGAGCTTGCCGCCCAGGCCCAGACCCTCGTACATCGAGTCGATCTCGGTGTGGACGAAGGTGATCTTCCCGGGCTCCGCGCGGTACTGCGCGAACCCGGCCAGCCTGCCGTCGACGTGGATCTCGAAGCGGGACCACTCGGCGACGTCCAGGATCATCGGTTCGGTCACGACGTGGATCCTCCCAGGGACCCGTGCGGCACGTAGCTCGCGGGGATCACACCGAGCCTGCCCTTCTGGTAGTCCTCGTAGGCCTGCAGGACCTCGGCCTTGGTGTTCATCACGAACGGGCCGCCCCACGCGACCGGCTCGCGCAGCGGCCGCCCACCCAGCACCACGACGTCGAGCGCGGGGGTGCGCGAGGGGAGACTCGCGTTGCCGCCGACGGTGATCACGTCGCCGGGTCCGAACAGGGCCAGCTGTCCTTCCCTGACCGGCCGGGCGTCCCTGCCGACGGTCCCGGCGCCGGAGAGCACGTAGACGAGCGCGTTGAAGTCCCGCCGCCACGGCAGCCGCAGCTGCGCGCCGGGGGAGACCGTGGCGTGCATCATCGCCATCGGCGTGTAGGTGGACCCCGGCCCCTCGTGCCCGGCCAGCTCGCCCGCGATCACCCGGATCAGGGCGCCGCCGTCGGGCGTCGTGAGCAGGGCGGACTCGCGGGCGCGCAGGTCCTGGTACTTCGGCTCGAGCCACTTCTGCGCCTTCGGCAGGTTGACCCACAGCTGCAGGCCGTGGAACAGCCCGCCGCTCGCCACCAGCGCCTCCGGCGGCCGCTCGATGTGCAGCAGCCCGCCACCCGCGGTCATCCACTGGGTGTCGCCGTCGGTGATGTTCCCGCCGCCCCCGTGGCTGTCCTGGTGCTCGAACTCGCCGTCGATGATGTAGGTGACGGTCTCGAACCCGCGGTGCGGGTGCCACGCGGTGCCCTTGGGCTCGCCGGGTGCGTACTCCACCTCGCCCATCTGGTCCATGTGCAGGAAGGGGTCCAGGTCGCGCAGGTCGACGCCCTGGAAGGCGCGGCGGACGGGGAACCCCTCGCCCTCGAACCCGCGCGGCGCGGTGGTGACCGAGCGGACGCCTCGGTCCAGCTCGGTCGGACCGGGCTCGGGGACGCGGGGCAGCGTGGTGACGTCGGAGACGGTGACGGCGGGCATCGGAACCTCCAGAGGTAGTTGCGCTTGCAACAACACCGGCGTGCCGCGTTGTGTTCCGCCCATGATGGGGGCATGACGGACGAATGGGGGATACACCGCCTCGACCTGGCGGCCTACCTGGCCCGGATCGGCTGCACGGCGACGGACGACCTCGCGCGGCTGCACCGCGCGCACGTGGCCGCGATCCCGTTCGAGAACCTCGACGTGGTGCTCGGCCGGGGGATCGACCCGGACCTGGAGGCGGTGCAGGACAAGCTGGTGCGACGTCGTCGGGGCGGGTACTGCTACGAGCACGCGACCCTGTTCGGCGCGGCGCTGGAGCGGCTCGGGTACCCGGTCCTGCGGTTGCTGTCGCGCGTCGGCGGGGACGGGACCGTGCCCACCCCGCGGACGCACATGGTGCTGGCCGTCGAGGCGGCGGGGGAGCGGTGGTTCGCCGACGTCGGGTTCGGGTCCGGCGTGCTCACCCCGATCCCGTGGCGGTCCGACGCGGTGGAGCACCAGGGCGACTGGCTCGTCGGGTTGCAGCTGGGGGCGGACGGCGAGACGTGGGAGCTGTGGGAGCGGACGCCGGAGGGCGGCCGCGCGGTGCTGCACCGGGTGACCGAGGAGCCCCAGCACGCCGCGGACGTCCGGATGGCCAACCACTTCACGGCGACGTACCCGTCCTCGCCCTTCGTGCGGCAGGTCGTGGCGATCCGCAAGGACGAGCACACCCGCTGGACCCTGGCGGGCCGCGAGCTGACGACGGCCCGGCCGGACGGCACCGAGGAGAAGCGCACGCTCTCCGGCGAGGAGGTCGCCGCCGCGCTGGAGGAGGACTTCCGGATCACGCTGACCGCGGCCGACCGTGCGGCGGTAGCGTCCCTCTGAGGTCACTCAGACATCCTCCGGCGCAAGGGAGCACCGCATGGCAGAACCGACCGTCGTCCTCGAGAAGCAGACCTTCCTGGAGGGGCTGCGGTGGCGGGCGGGCCGGGTGTGGGTGAGCGACTTCTACACCCACCGCCACCTCAGCCTCGCAGAAGACGGCTCCGACCTGCGCGTGGAGGCCACGGTGCCCGCGCAGCCCTCGGGCACGGGGGTGCTGCCGGACGGGCGGTTGCTCATCGCCTCCATGCGGGACCGACGGATCCTGCGCCGGGAGCCCGACGGCACGCTGGCCGTGCACGCCGACCTCTCCGGGCTGGCGCGGGGCGTGCTCAACGACATGACGGTCGACCCGCAGGGGCGCTGCTGGGTGGGCTGCTTCGGCTTCGACTTCATGAACGGCGAGGCCCTGGCGCCCGCGGTGCTGATCCGGGTGGACCCGGACGGGAGCGCCGAGATCGTGGCGGACGACGTGCTGTTCCCCAACGGCGCGGTCTGCGACGGGCGGACCCTCGTCGTGGCCGAGAGCTTCGGGAACCGGATGACCGCGTTCGACGTCCAGGCGGATGGCTCGCTGGCGAACAGGCGGGAGTGGGCGCGGTTCGGCGAGCCGCCCACGTCGACGGACCTCGGCGAGGTGCTGCCCGGTCTCGACGTGGTGCCGGACGGCATCGCCGAGCCCGACGCCGAGGGCGCGATCTGGGTGGCCGACGCGGACCACCACCGCGCGATCCGGGTGCGGGAGGGCGGGGAGATCCTCGGCGAGGTGTCCGTCGGCGACCTGGAGGCCTACGCCGTGGCGCTCGGCGGCGAGGACGGGCGGACGCTGTTCCTCGCCACCGCGCCGAGCTCCCTGGAGCACGAGCGCGCCCACACCCGGGACGCCGTGCTGCTCGCCGCCCGGGTCGAGGTGCCGCTCGGACTGTGAACGACTGGCTCGCGAAGGCAGGCGCCCACCCGGTCGGCAGGCTCGCCACGCTGCGCCCGGACGGCACGCCCCGGCTCGTGCCGATCACGTTCGCGCTGGTGGACGGCCTGTTCTGCTCGGTGGTCGACGAGGTGAAGCCCAAGCGGAGCACCCGGCTGGCCCGCCTCGCGGACGTCGCGCGAGACCCTCGCGTGGCGCTGCTCGTGGACCACTACGCGGCGGACTGGGCGCAGCTCTGGTGGGTCCGGGTCGACGGGACCGCGGCCGTGCACGAGGCGGGGGAGCTGTGGGAGCGGGCGCTGGAGGCCCTGTGCGCCAAGTACCCGCCCTACGCCGCCGCCCGCCCGACCGGCCCCGTCCTGGTGGTGACCCCCGTGGCGGTCCGCGGCTGGTCCGCCTCCTGACCTGTGAGTGGCGATGGTCGCCGGAGGTCGCCGGAGCGACCATCGCCACTCACAGGGTGGTGATCCAGGCGGTGACCGTGGCCTCGACGAGGGCGGGGCGTTCGAGGTGGGGGGCGTGGCCGCAGTGCAGGGACAGCAGGTCCACGGGGCCCTGCGCCTCGTCGCGGACCGCCTCGACGTGGACGGCGGTGCCGTAGGGGTCGGCGTCGCCCTGGACCCCGAGGACCGGGCAGGTGATGTCGGACAGCTCCGGGCGCAGGTCCCAGCCGCGGAAGGCGGGGTCGAGCCAGACGTCGTTCCAGTTCCGGAAGGTCACCTCGGCGTCTCGGTGGTGGCGCGCCATCCGCCGTGCGAGGTCGCCGGAGTCGAAGGCCTCGCGGGCGGCGCGGATGGCCTCGAGCGCCGAGGGCTCCACCAGCACGTGCGGCGCCAGCACGACCAGCCCGGACACCGGGAGGGCGGCCGCGGCGAGCAGGGCGACCGAGCCGCCGTCGCTGTGCCCCACCAGGATCGGTTCTCCGAGGTCCAGGGCATCGACGAGCGCCGGGACGACCGTGGCCGCCTCGACGTGCATGAACCGCGGCGTGCGCTTCTGCGGGGGCGGGTCGCTGAACCCGTGTCCCAGCCGCGAGTAGGCGACCGTGCGCCTGCCGGTCGCCTCGGCGACCCGCCGCGGGAACCCCTTCCACAGCCCGACCGACCCCAGCCCCTCGTGCAGGAACAGCAGGGCCGGACCGGCGCCCGGCACGTCCTCGACCTCGTACCCCAGCCCCGCGAGCCTGATCACCCCAGGAGTGCTACCAGCTTCCTCGGCGCCACGCAGCGGTAGGCGTCGGTGACGATCTCGGCGATCTCCGCCCAGTCGACCTCGACGTCCAGGTAGACGCCCAGCCAGCCCCGGTGTCCCACGTACGGCGGCCGGAAGAACCGCTCGGGGTCGGCGGCGACGAGCTCCTCCTGGACGCCGGGCGGCGCGGCGCACCAGAAGGCGAGGCGGTCGTCGTGGTGGTGGTCGGCGAGGCTCACGAAGACCTTGCGCACGAACCAGGTCGGCTCGCCGTGGCTGAGCTTCTCGGTGGCCTCGGGGAGGGCGAGGCAGAGCTCGCGGAGCCGCTCGACCGGCGTCACGGCGCGTCCGCGGCGGGCGGGGAGGGCCGGTAGGTGCCGAAGCACCACACGTTGCCCTCCGGGTCCTCGACGGCGAACTCGCGGGAGCCGTAGTCCTGGTCGACGGGCTCCATCACCACCCGCGCGCCGGCACCGGAGGTCTTGTCGTGCAGGGCGTCCGGGGTCTCGGTGACGAGGTAGACGACCGCGCGGCCGGTGTCGAAGCGCGGGTCGCCGCTGCGCGGACCGATCATGACCGCGGTGTCGCCCCAGAACAGCTCGGCATGGCCGACCGACCCGTCGTCCGCCGTCGCGACCGTGCCCGGGACGAGCCCGAGGGTCCCGGTCAGGAAGTCGAGCGCGGCGCGGGGGTCGTCGTAGCGGAGGGTCAGGTGGATGCTCATGGCGCGGAACCTACGTCCGGCTCGACCGCCGCGTCTTGGACGAATGCGCGCCGGTACGCCGTGGGGGTCACCCCGGCGAGCGCCCGGAACTCCCGGTTCAGGTGGGCCTGGTCGCTGAACCCGCACTCGGCGGCGATCCGCCCGAGCGGGTCGCCCGCCACCGCCAGCCCCGCCGCGCGCTCGAAGCGCAGCACCCGCGCGGCGGTCTTCGGCGCCAGGCCCACCTGCGACCGGAACCGCGCGGACAGGTACCGCCTGCTCCAGCCCGTCTCCGCGGCCAGCTCGGCCACGCCGATCCCGCCCGCGGTGCGCCGCAGCAGCCGCCAGGCGTGCACCACCTCGGGATCCGGGAGGCGGACGTCCTCGGTGAGGAACCGGTCGGCGAGGAACCCGAGCAGGTGGGCGAAGCGGGCGGGCCAGTCCGGCTCGGCGGCGAGCCGCTCCGGCAGCTCGTCGAGGGCGCGGTCACCGAGGGCACCCAGCGCGGGGACCGAGTTGGCGACGTCGGCGCCGGGCCTGCGGAGCAGCGCGAACGTGCCGATCGGCGTGAGGTCGACCTGCATACCGTGCTGGTCGCCCCGGAACTCGGTGAGCACCGCCGCGTCGTGCAGGCCCGCCAGGAAGGACCGCGGCACGGACGGTCCGGCGGGCCCGTAGAGGCGCAGCGGCGGGCCGAAGCTGAGGATCAGCGTGCACGACCCCACCGGGGCCTGCCTGCGGCGGAGCGGCCCGCTGCTGAACTCGCGGTAGCCCTGCAGGCGCCGGACGTACGGGCGGAGCAGCGGCGGCGGGTCGCGGAGCAGGTACTCCATCCGGGCAGTGTGCCCCGTATCGCCCGGGTCCGGCCAGCGACCATAATGCGCGCATGACAGGGCTGGCGGCAGACGTCGTCGAGCAGCTCCCGGTCGGGCTGTTCGCCTTCGACGCCGCAGGCAGGGTGCTGCTGTGGAGCCCCGAGGCGGCCCGGCTGACCGGGTGGGCGTCGGCGGAGGTGGTGGGCCGCAACCCGTTCGACCACGAACGCCGCAGCGTGGACCTCGTCGCCGCCCAGGCC
>NZ_JACBXB010000273.1 GCF_013870575.1 Pseudonocardia pini | reverse complement strand
TGCCAGGCGGGTGACCGACGACGCGGGTCGTCGGATTCGGTGTCGGGACACGGATGTCCTTCCTTCTCTTCGGGGGAGCGGACGGCTCGGCGGGACCAGGGCCCTGGAAAGTCCTGTGTGGATGTCCGCAGGACATGGCGGGGCCTCGGGTCGGACCGGGCCTGGCGCACACCGCACCCCCGCTGGGGACGCGGGTTCGGGGCGGGGCGCCGGAGCGAGGGCCGGGGAGGCGGGTCCGGGAGGGACCCCGGCCTCAGCTCACCGTCGCGCTACACAGCGCGCTCGCCACACGCCCGAGGTCGACATGACGTCGACACACGAACGTTTCGGAGAGGCGCATGCCGGAACTGTGCCACCCGGATGGATCAACGACCCGCGGCGCCCCTGCGGAGGCCCCGTTCCCAGAACCGCGCAACCGCGGTTTTCGGCCCATTTCGTGACGGGGGCCACGCGAATTCGCGCGTTTTCGGGGTCCGTCGCACACCGTTCCCGAGCAGCCCCAGAACCCGCCGACTTCACCCCATCGTGTGCACGGACGCGGGAACCGGGCGCGTTCCGCCACGTCGGGGAGTTGCGACCCCCTGCGCACCCTCACTCGGGCGCCCCCACCACGCAGTGATCATCACCCAGGGCGACACCATTCGTGAAACACGGACGAAATCGATCGGAAAGCGGCGACACGGAGTCGGGTTCGGACAATCTCCGCCGTTCTGGGAAGGTTCGGCGGTCAATGTCCGGTCATTCTGGAATGGCTCGGCTCACACTTGACCGCGGCCGCGGTCGTTGCCTACCGTCGTCGGCAGGTCATGAGTGCCAGCGTCAAGCCCCGGCTCGCTGGTCGGCAACCCTCCTCCGCGGTGGGGTGCTCCGGGTGACGACCTGGCCGCCGCGAACCCGCGGGCGGCAAGCGCGGACCCGCGTTCGGTGAGCGATGCTGCCGGGTCCGATGAGGATCCGGGAGGATCGCCATGTCCAGCACGACCATCGCCCCCTGTGCCGCCCCCGCCCCCGCCGCCGTCGCTCCGGACGCGACGCTCCCGGCCCTGGTCGGCACCGGGCTGCCCGTCCCGCTCGTCGACGGCCGGACCGTGCCGTACGCGAACCTCGACCTCGCCGCGAGCGCCCCTGCCCTGCAGGCCGTGGCGGACCACGTGGCCGAGCTGCTCCCCTACTACTCCAGCGTCCACCGCGGCGCCGGGTACGCCAGCCAGGTCTGCACGTCGGTGCTCGAGGCCGCGCGCGGCACGGTGGCGCGGTTCGTCGGGGCGCGGGAGTCCGACGTCGTGGTGTTCACCCGCAACACCACGGACGCCCTGAACCTGCTGGCAGGCGCCGTGCCGGGGGCCACGCTGTGTCTCGACGTCGAGCACCACGCCACGCTGCTGGCCTGGCGCGGCGACCACCGGGTGCTCTGCGCCGCGGACACCCTCGCGGAGACCCTGGACGGGCTGCGCACCGCGCTGGCCGAGCGGCCCACCGCGCTGCTGGCGATCACCGGGGCCTCGAACGTCACCGGCGAGATCCCGCCGATCGCCGAGATCGTGGCGCTCGCCCACGCCGCGGGCACCCGTGTGGTGGTCGACGCCGCGCAGCTCGCCCCGCACCGCCGGGTGGACGTCGCGGGCTGGGACGTGGACTACCTCGTGCTGTCCGGGCACAAGCTCTACGCGCCCTACGGCGCGGGCGTGCTCGTCGGTCGTCGGGACTGGCTGGACGTGGCCGCCCCCTACCTCGCGGGTGGTGGGGCCGTGCGCGCGGTCGGCGTGGAGGGCGACGCCGCCGAGGTCAGCTGGGCCCCGGCCCCGCACCGGCACGAGGCGGGCACCCCCAACGTGCTGGGCGCCGCGGCGCTCGCCGCCGCCTGCCGCGCGCTGGACCCGGTGATCGACACCGCCGCCCCGGCTCACGAGCAGGCGCTCCTCGAGCGGCTCACCGCCGGTCTGGCAGAGATCCCCGAGGTACAGCCCCTGCGGATCTGGGCGGACACGACGGACCGCGTCGGCGTCACCGGCTTCACCGTGGCGGACCTGCCCGCGGGCCTGGTCGCCGCCGCGCTGTCCGCCGAGCACGGCATCGGCGTGCGGGACGGCCGCTTCTGCGCCCACCCGCTGCTCGCCCGGCTCGCAGGCGGCACGGACGCGGTGCGCGTGAGCCTCGGCCTGAACACCGGCGAGTCGGACGTCGACCGTCTCGTCGCGGCGGTCCGCGAGATCGCACAGCAGGGTCCGGCCGCGGACTACCACGAGGTCGAGGGCCGCTGGGTCCCGCTGCACGACACCCGAGACCTCGACCCCTTCGGCCTCGGCGCCACCGGGTCCGCGGGCGCGGGCTGCGGCCACTGACGAGCGTCATGGAGCCACATCCGTCGTCTCGACCCCCGCCGACGACGGTCGTGGCTCCATGACGCCGGTGGGGTGGTGCCGCTCGGCGTCCGGTCCGCGGGCGCGGGCGCATCGCCGGCGCGTCGTCGTCGTTTCCCCGGAGGCGTGGGTGGTACACCCTCCCCCGGGCGACAACGGGCCCCAGCGAGCACGGAGAGTGGATGACCGAGGAGCAGGCGCAGGCGGAGGGCCAGACCCACGAGCCGAGCGAGATCACCTACGCGGAGCACCTGCATCCGGCGCGTCCCCGCACGCTGCGGCACCGGGCCCGGGCCAAGGCCCCGGTCGTCCGCCGCTCGGTGGCGAAGGACGGCGCCGCGACCGGGGAGAACCCGGCCTACGTGTCCTGGCTGCTCAGCCAGTCGATGCTGGCCGACGCGAACGAGATCGCCCGGCAGTTCTCCGGCCAGGGCACCATGTGGCAGAACCCCTTCGCGGACCCGGGCCCGCGGCAGGCCGTCGAGACCGCGTCGGTGTGGTTCACCGCCTACCCGATCTCCTTCATCACCCGGCCCGGTGAGTCCTTCCTCGCCGCCCTCGGCGACGAGGAGCTCTGGAACGTCTTCTCCGCCGTCGGGATCGAGGCCGTCCACACCGGACCGGTCAAGCGGGCGGGCGGGATCTCCGGCTGGCAGCCCACCAGCTCCGTCGACGGCCACTTCGACCGGATCTCCACCGAGATCGACCCCGCCTTCGGCACGGAGGCCGAGTTCCGCGCGATGTGCGGCATGGCCACCTGGTCCGGCGGCACGATCATCGACGACATCGTGCCCGGCCACACCGGCAAGGGCGCGGACTTCCGGCTCGCCGAGATGAAGTACGCGGACTACCCCGGGATCTACCACATGGTGGAGATCGACGAGGAGGACTGGAACCTCCTGCCGGAGGTGGCCCCGGGCCGGGACTCGGCCAACCTCGACGCCACCGAGGAGGAGGCGCTCGAGAAGGCCGGCTACATCATCGGCAGGCTGCAGCGCGTCATCTTCTACGCCGAGGGCGTCAAGGAGACGAACTGGAGCGCCACCAAGCCGGTCGTCGGCGTGGACGGGGTCTCCCGGCGCTGGGTCTACCTGCACTACTTCAAGGACGGCCAGCCGTCCATCAACTGGCTCGACCCCTCGTTCGCCGGGATGAGGCTCGTCATCGGGGACGCGCTGCACTCCATGGCCGACCTCGGCTCCGGCGCACTCCGCCTGGACGCCAACGGGTTCCTCGGCGTCGAGAAGTCCGCGGAGGGCCTGCCGGCCTGGTCGGAGGGGCATCCGCTGTCCGCCGCGGCCAACCACCTGATCGGCTCGATGGTCCGCAAGATCGGCGGCTTCACCTTCCAGGAGCTGAACCTCACGATCGACGACATCAGGGCCACCGCCGCCGCGGGCGCGGACCTGTCGTACGACTTCGTGAACCGGCCCGCCTACCAGCACGCGCTCGTCACCGGGGACACCGAGTTCCTGCGGCTGACCCTGCGGACGTCGCTGGAGCTGGGCGTGGACCCGGCCGGCCTGGTGCACGCCCTGCAGAACCACGACGAGCTCACCTACGAGCTGGTGCACTGGGCCACCGGACACCGCGAGGACCTGTACGAGTTCGCGGGCGAGGAGATCACCGGCGAGGCCCTCGCCGAGCGGATCCGGGCGGACCTGTCCGACACCCTCGTCGGGGTGGACTACAACAAGGTGTTCACCACCAACGGGATCGCCTGCACCACCGCGACCGTGATCGCGGCGACGCTCGGGATCCGGTCGCTGGACGAGATCACCACGGAGCACGTGCCCGAGATCATGCGGGTCCACCTGCTGCTGGCGATGTTCAACGCGTTGCAGCCCGGCGTGTTCGCGCTCTCCGGCTGGGACCTCACCGGCATGCTCACGCTGCCCACCGACGAGGTCGCCGAGCTGATCGGCGAGGGCGACACCCGCTGGATCTCGCGGGCCGCCCACGACCTGATGGGGGCGGCGCCGAACGCCACGAGGTCGAGCTCGGGGATGCCGCGCGGCCGCTCGCTCTACGGCCCGCTGCCCGAGCAGCTGGCGGACGAGCGCAGCTTCCTGCGTCAGCTGCAGGCCATCCTCGCCGTCCGGTCCCGGCACGGGATCGCCACGAGCCGCCAGCTCGACGTCCCGGACGTCTCGCACCGGGGCATGCTGGTGATGGTGCACGAGCTGGACTCGGGATCGCAGCACGTCACCGTGCTGAACTTCGCGGGCGACGCGGTGAGCGGCACGGTCCGCTCGGAGCACCTCGTGCCCGGCTCCCGCGTCGTGGACATGTTCACGGAGAAGGAGGTGGGGGTGGTCGACGACCTGCAGGCGTTCGTCGTCGAGCTGGAGCCCCACCAGGGCCACTCGCTGCTGCTGGAGCTGCCGTCGTGATGCTGCCGAGCACTCATGTCGCCGTCCAGGTCGCGGCGCCCGCCGCGGCGGTCTACGCGTTCGTCACCGATCCCACGAACCTGCCGAAGTGGGCCTCCGGGCTGGCGGACACCGAGGTCGTGCTGCGCGAGGGGCGGTGGATCAGCCGGTCGCCCATGGGCGAGGTCGAGGTGTCCTTCGTCCCGCGCAACGAGCATGGGATCGCCGACCACGACGTCACGCTCCCGAGCGGTGAGGTCGTGGCCAACCCGATCCGCATCCTGCCGAACGAGGAGGGGTGCGACGTGCTGTTCACCGTCCGACGGCGGCCGGACATGAGCGCGGAGGACCTGGCCCGAGACGTCGGGCTGGTGCGGCAGGACCTGGAGACCCTCGCCCGGCTGCTCGGTGGTGCGGGAGACGCCGGAGCCGAATAGCCTCCCGGGACATGAGCGACGGCAGGCTGGCCGCCCTGCGGCACGGCGAGAAGCCCCCGAACCTGCTCGCCGAGACCGCCTCCGGCTACGCGGTCTTCGGCGACCACCAGAAGCTCCCGGGCTACTGCCTGCTGATCGCCCGCGGGGAGGCCGAGCACCTCACCGATCTCGAGCCACCCCAGCGGACGGCCTTCCTGGAGGACCTCGCGCTGCTCGGCCAGGCCGTGTTCACCGCGCTGCAGGGCGACGCCGCGTTCCGCAGGCTGAACTACGAGATCCTCGGCAACAGCTGGTCCCACCTGCACGGACACGTCCACGCCCGGTACGTCTGGGAGCCGGACGAGTACCGCTCGATGCCGGTCTGGCGCTACCCGGACCTGCACGCCGACGAGCACCTGGCGGGCCCCGCGCACGAGGAGCTGCGGGAGCGGATCGCGCTGGAGCTGCAGGCGTTGCTGATCGGCGGGGCCTGAGGGTCCAAGATGGGCGGGTGACCCAGATCGTGGTGCGCCGGTGGGCCGCCCTCGCCGCGTTGCTCGTCCTGCCGTTCCTGCTGGTCGTCGGGAGCGCCTCGGCCGAGGCTCCCTTCCGGGTGAACGACCGGGTCACCGACCGCGCGGGAGCGCTCGACGCCGCCGGGCTCTCCCGGGTCACGCAGGCGATCACGCAGCTGCGGTCCGAGGCGGGCTACGACCTCTACGTGGTCTACGTCCGGTCCTTCGACGGGCGGGACGGGCAGGCCTGGGCAGATGCCGCCGCCGACACCTCGCAGCTCGGCCGCAACCAGGTCCTGCTGGCCGTGGCGACCGGGGACCGGGCCTACGGCACCTCGTTCGACGCGGGCTTCCCACTCTCCCAGTCCGCCACGGACGCCATCGAGCGCAACGACGTCCAGCCCCGCCTGGCCCAGTCCGACTGGGCCGGTGCCGCCGTGGCCCTGGCCGACGGGCTGCGGTCCGGTGGCGGGGGCGGCGGTGGGTCCGCGGTGCCCTACGTGGTCGGCGGCGTGGTCGTCGTCGGCGGTGGGGCGTACCTGCTGAGCAGGCGGCGGCGGAGGGCGAAGACCACCTCCGAGGCCGCTCCCGCCCCGCAGAGCCCGCCGGACCCCTTCCCGGGCGAGACCACGGAGGCCCTCGGCTTCCGGTCCAGCCAGGCGCTGCTGGAGGTCGACGACGCCGTCGGCACCTCCGAGCGCGAGCTCTCCGCCGCCCGCGCGCACTTCGGCGACGAGGCCGTCGCCGAGTTCGCCGCGGCCCTGGAGGCCTCGCGGGCGGACATGGTCGGCGCGTTCGAGATCCGCCAGAAGCTCGACGACGAGGTCCCCGAGACCGAGCCCGAGCAGCGGGCCATGCACGCGGAGATCCTGCGGCTGGCCACCCAGGCCGACGAGCGGCTCGACGCCCAGGTCGAGGCCTTCGACCGGCTCCGCGGCCTGGAGGCGGACGCGGCCGGGTACGTCGCGGGGCTCGCCT
>NZ_JACBXB010000272.1 GCF_013870575.1 Pseudonocardia pini | reverse complement strand
CCACGGGTTGCGGGAGGCCCGCACGGCGACCCGGCGGACCCAGCCCTCCGCGTCCCCCTGCCGGACCTCCGACCAGCGCTTCCAGGCCCGCGAGTAGGCGTCCTGGACGAGGTCGTGGGCGGCGCCGGAGTCCAGCGTGATCGCGAAGAGCTGCCCGACGAGCCGGGGGTAGTGCGCCTCGAAGTGGGCGCCGAAGTCCGCGCGCAGGCTGCCCTGCGGCGCCTCGACGACGTCCCGCTCGACGACGGAGTCGTCCGCGGCCACCTCGGTGGCCGGGGCCTCGGGCTCGGGGGCCACCACGGTCGTCTCGTCCTCGACGGACTCCTGCTCGACCTGTGCGCTCACCCCGACGTCCCTCCCACCGACCCCGAGCAGGGATCACCCGTTGTGACGGTCCTGTCCACCTATCGCCCGGCGCCCGCCACCCGTTACAGCGACACCCACGCCGGCACACGCCCGTTCAGCCTATTACTCCGGCGTCCATCCGGTGGACTCGGCCCAGGCTTCGGCCCTCGGATGGGCGGCGTCGAACCAGGGCTCCTTGAGCGCGACGTACCGGTCGGCGTCGGGGTCTCCCGCGAACTCCGCGGAGGCGGTCCGCTTGAGCCGCAGGTACTCCGCCCGTGCCGCCGCGTCCGCCCGCAGCCAGTCCCGGACCAGCAGGGCGTAGCGCCAGCCGGGCGAGCCGTGCACGCGCACGTGCACCTGCACCCGCTGCACCGGGTCGGCGCCCGCGAGGAACCGCTTGCGCCAGTGCGCCGGATCGGGGTCGGCGGCCTTCGGGTGGTCGTGGTCGATCTCGGGGACCAGCACGAACCCGGCGGCCAGCAGCGGCTCGACGAGGCCGTCGACCGCATCGAGGGACCCCACGGCCAGCTGGACGTCCGTGACGTCCTTGGCGGGCAGGCCCGGCACCGCGGTGGACCCGATGTGGGCGACGCCGAGGCTCGCCTCCCCCGCCGCCCGCGCGACCCGGGCCACGATCCGCTCGCACCGCGCCGCCCACCCGGGATCGGGCTCCGCGAGCACCGGTGCCCCGCCGCGCACCGCGCGCCGCAGCCGGACGTTCTCCTCCAGCGGTACGAGCCGCTCGGCCCAGAGCCGGTCCACCTGCGCGAGCAGCTCCTCCGGGGCACCGTCGTTGTGCAGCACCGCATCCGCCGCGGCGCGGCGCTGGGCGTCGGTGGCCTGCTTGCGGATCCGCGCCCGCGCGTCGGCCTCCGGGAGCCCGCGGGACTCCACGAGCCGCCGCACCCGGGTCTCCTCCTCGGTGTCCACGACCGCGACCAGCGCGAACCGGGACTGGGTGCCCTGCTCGACCATCAGCGCGGCGTCGTACACGATCACGGACTCGGGTCCGGCCTGCGCGACCAGCTCGGCCGTGCGGCTGGCGATCAGCGGATGGGTGATCCCGTTGAGGACGGCCAGCCGGGCGTCGTCCGCGAAGACGATCGAGGCGACCTTGGCCCGGTCCATCTCGCCGTCCGGCCCGATCACCTCGGGGCCGAAGGCCTCGGCGACCCGTTCGAGCCCCACACTGCCCTTCGCGACGACCTCGCGGGCGATCGCGTCGGCGTCGACCAGGGTGGCCCCGAGCTCGACCAGCCGCCGCGACGCCGTGGACTTGCCCGCGCCTATCCCGCCCGTCAGCCCGATCTGCAGCACATCGGACACCCTAGAGCGATCACCCCGCTGCGATCGGCGCGACCCCGGTCGGTGTGGGCGACGCCGCAGGGGCGGCGGGCGGGTCCGGCGGCGCGGGCTGGGTGGCCGCGTCCTTGGGCAGCACCCGCAACGCCAGGTCCACCAGCCGGTCCACGGGCGCTCCCGGGGCGCGCGCGGAGGCGGGGAGCACGAAGGTCAGGGTGTCCACTCCGTACACGACGGCGAGCATCGTCTCCGTCTTGCGCTCGACGGCCACCGCCGAGGCGGTGCCGATCGCGAGATCGCGGGACACCCCGTCCGAACGCTCGGCGTTGGTGTTCAGCTGCCACTGCCGCCGGGCCGCCGCGGCGTCGGTGTAGCGGCCGAGGTTGATGTCCAGCAACGTGTTCCCGCCGCCGGGACCGCTGGCGCT
Source organism: Pseudonocardia pini (assembly GCF_013870575.1). Classification (GTDB taxonomy): domain Bacteria; phylum Actinomycetota; class Actinomycetes; order Mycobacteriales; family Pseudonocardiaceae; genus Pseudonocardia; species Pseudonocardia pini. The sequence continues at coordinate 4,572 of NZ_JACBXB010000272.1, read as the reverse complement.
GTACCGGCAGCCGACCCGCTCGGTGCGGGCGACGGTCGGCTCGGGCACGCCGCGGATCGTCCGCAGCGCCGTGGAGCCGAGCGGGCGGGCGAACAGGGCCCCGAGATCGTCGGGGCTCAGGAAGCTCGTGCAGTCCTTCGGCAGGGCGATCTCGATCGTCGCGGCCGTGGTGCTCCCGCTCGCCGCCTCCGTGAAGGTCGGGACGGGGGTGTCCCCGGCCCCCGGGCCGGTCGAACACGCGGTGAGCAGGCCGATCCCGAGTGCGAGCACCGTCGCCACCCACCGCCCCCGCCGCATGTGATCCACGGTAGGCCGCGACGCATGATCGATACACGCGGCGCGCCCGGTCCCTCACGGAACGCAGCCCGATCGTGATCCGGGCGACACCCGATGGAGCAACCACACACGCCGAACGGCCCTGGTCCCAAGGGGACCAGGGCCGTTCGGATCAGGCGATCAGACGATCACGCGCCGCCGGAGAGCTTCTCCCGCAGGGCCGCGAGCTGCTCGTCGCTGGCCAGCGACCCGCCGCTCTGGGCCTCGCCACCGCCGGCCGGAGCGCCGCCGGACGAGTAGTTCGCCGCGGCAGCCTCGGTGCCCGCCTCCGCCTCGGCCTCGGCGGCCTTGCGGATCTGGGTCATGTGCTGCTCGTAGCGCTCGTGCGCCTCGGCGTACTCCTTCTCCCAGTTGCCACGAGCCTCCTCGTAGCCTTCCTTCCAGTCGCCGGTCTCGACGTCGAAGCCCTCGGGGTAGATGTAGTTCCCCTGGTCGTCGTACTCCGCCGCCATGCCGTAGCGAGTGGGGTCGAACTCGGTGTCGACCGTCATGCCCTCGTTGGCCTGCTTGAGCGACAGCGAGATCCGACGGCGGTCCAGGTCGATGTCGATGACCTTGACCATGCAGTCGTCGCCCACCTGGACGACCTGCTCCGGGATCTCCACGTGGCGCTCGGCCAGCTCGGAGATGTGCACCAGGCCCTCGATGCCCTCCTCGACGCGCACGAACGCGCCGAACGGGACGAGCTTGGTGACCTTGCCCGGGACGATCTGGCCGATCGCGTGGGTCCGGGCGTAGAGGCGCCACGGGTCCTCCTGCGTCGCCTTCAGCGACAGGGAGACACGCTCGCGGTCCAGGTCGACGTCGAGCACCTCGACCGTGACCTCCTGGCCGACCTCGACGACCTCGGAGGGGTGGTCGATGTGCTTCCAGGAGAGCTCGGAGACGTGGACGAGACCGTCCACCCCGCCCAGGTCGACGAACGCACCGAAGTTGACCACCGAGGAGACGACGCCCTTGCGCACCTGGCCGCGGGCCAGCTGGTTGAGGAACTCGCTGCGCACCTCGGACTGGGTCTGCTCCAGCCACGCGCGGCGGGACAGGACCACGTTGTTGCGGTTCTTGTCCAGCTCGATGATCTTGGCCTCGATCTTGCGGCCGACGTACGGCTGCAGATCGCGGACGCGGCGCATCTCGACCAGCGAGGCCGGCAGGAAGCCGCGGAGCCCGATGTCCAGGATCAGGCCGCCCTTGACGACCTCGATGACGGTGCCCTCGACCGGCTCGTCGGCCTCCTTGAGGGCCTCGATCGTGCCCCAGGCGCGCTCGTACTGCGCGCGCTTCTTGGACAGGATCAGGCGGCCTTCCTTGTCCTCCTTCTGGAGGACGAGGGCCTCGACGAACTCGCCGACCGCGACGACCTCGGCAGGGTCGACGTCGTGCTTGATCGACAGCTCCCGAGAGGGGATGACACCCTCGGTCTTGTAGCCGATGTCGAGCAGGACCTCGTCGCGGTCGACCTTGACGATGGTGCCTTCGACGATGTCGCCATCGTTGAAGTACTTGATCGTCTTATCGATGGCGGCGAGGAAGTCCTCCTCCGACCCGATGTCGTTGACGGCGACCTGCGGGGTCGTGTGGGTCGGGGCGGCGGTGGTGTCGGTGGACATGTAGTGGGGTGCTCCGGAGGATGATTTCGGTTGTGGTCGCATCGGGCGACCTGTCGTGGGATGTAGCCGTGACTGGTCCGTGTAACAGTCACCTTCGTTCGTCGGTTCCCGGGGAAAGTTCCCGCGGCGACGCCCGGCTGACCAGGCTCCGCACGCGTTGACCTCGGGTAGGCCCCAAATGCTACGCGGCACCCGATCAGTGGGGCAATGCGGGTCCCCCGGTCCGAACTGGGACGATTCAGCGCGTGAGCTGCGGGTCGTGGGTGTATCGATCATGAGTGCGGAGGAGGTCCTCGGGACCGCCGGGGTCGCTCGGCGCGAGGTGGGCGCAGCGGAGTCCGAGCGGGCCAGCAGGGCCTGGTGGGACGCCGACGCCGCGGACTACCTCGCCGAACACGGCCGCGACATCGGGGACGCCGAGTTCGTGTGGTGCCCCGAGGGCCTGCACGAGGCGGACGCGGGCCTGCTCGGGGACGTTCGCGGCAGGCGGGTGCTGGAGGTCGGCTGCGGCTCGGCGCCCTGTTCCCGCTGGTTGCGACGACAGGGCGCCGAGCCCGTCGCCCTCGACCTCTCGGCGGGCATGCTGACCGCGGCCGCGGCGCTGAACGTCTCGACGGGGATCGACGTCCCGCTCGTCCAGGCCGGTGCCGAGCACCTGCCCTTCGCCGACGGCTCCTTCGACCTCGCCTGCTCCGCGTTCGGCGCGGTCCCGTTCGTCGCCGAGCCGGTGCGGGTGATGCGCGAGGTCCACCGCGTCCTGCGCCCCGGCGGGCGCTGGGTGTTCGCGGTCAACCACCCCATGCGCTGGATGTTCTCCGACGACCCTGGCCCCGACGGGCTGACCGTCACCCAGTCGTACTTCGACCGGACCCCGTACCTGGAGGTCGACGCGGCGGGCCGCGCCACGTACGTCGAGCACCACCGGACGATCGGCGACCGGGTCCGGGACGTCGTGGCCGCGGGCCTGGTGCTCGACGACCTGGTCGAGCCGGAGTGGCCGGAGGGCCGCGAGCGGGTGTGGGGCCAGTGGTCCCCGCTGCGCGGCGCCCTGTTCCCCGGCACGGCCGTCTTCGTCACCCACCGGCCGAGATGAACCTCGGTGCTGTTCGATCATGGTCCCCACGACACTGACGTTCATCTCGACCGGTCGGGGTGGGGCACAGGGCAGCGGGGTCGTCAGAGCAGGGTGACGGCGCCGGAGTCGAGGTCGTAGCGGGCCCCGACGATCGTCAGGTCACCGTGCGAGACCGCCTCGGCCAGGTCCTCGTCGTGTCGCAGGGTGTCGACGACGGCCCGCACGTTCGCGTCGACCGCCGCGGCGATCCGGGTGGCGCGGTCGGGCCCCTGCGGGGGCACGGACGGCGCGATGGCCTCCACCAGGTAGGCCAGGTGACCCGGCGCCTCCTCCCCCGCGTCGACGGCGTCGAGTGCGGCACCCACTGCGCCGCAGGAGGAATGGCCCAACACCAGGACCAGCGGGATACCCAGCTCGCCCGCCCCGAACGCGACGCTGCCGAGGACCGCCTCGTCGAGCACCTCGCCTGCGGTGCGCACGGTGAACAGGTCCCCGAGGCCCTGGTCGAACACCAGCTCCGGCGGCACCCGCGAGTCGACGCAGGACAGGATCGTGGCGAACGGGTGCTGTGAGGCGACGAGCGCACGGCGGATCTCCGCGCCCTCGTGGGGGTGCTCCGGGTGGATCTCCTGCCAGCGCCGGTTGCCCGCGACGAGCAGGTCCAGGGCCTCCGCCGCGGTCGGCACTCCGGTGGCAGGCTGCGTCACAGCCGGGGCCACGGGGGTGGTCGCCGACGCCACCCCCGCGCCCGCGGAGAGGGCCAGCCCACCCAGCCCCAGCCCCGCGAGCCCCTGCAACGCCGCCCGCCGTCCCATCGCCTGCATCCGTCCGCCTCCCGAAGACCGTTTCACCGCAAGACCGTTTCGGTGCGAAACTACGCTCTCGCCGGGTTCGTCCGGGCGCCTCGGCGATGTGGATCACAGCCGGGCACAATCCCCGCATGGACGTCACATGGCGACAGGTGACCCGGTGGCGCGCAGCGGCCCAGCTGCTCACCGCGCCCGAGCGCGACCCCGTCGGGGTCGCCCGGCGGCTCGGCGGGATCCACGCCCAGGTGGCGTCGAGCAGCGTGGGCATCGCGGCGGTCCGCGGGGCCGACGGGGTCGACGCCGCCCTGGCCGACCGCACGCTGGTCCGGACCTGGGCCATGCGCGGGACCCTGCACCTGCTGCCCGCCGACGAGCTGGGCCTCTGGTGCGCCGCGCTCACCGACCGCGAGTCCCGTCGCCGCTTCCCGCCCTCCTGGGAACGCGCCCACGGCGTCGACGGCGACACGCTCCACGCGATCACGGCCGCCATCGGCCGCGTGCTGGGCCCCGAGCCCTTGACCCGCACCGAGCTCGTCGCGCGGGTGGTCGAGGACCTGGGCCGCCCCGAGATCGCCGAGCCGATGGCCACGAGCTGGGGCGCCTTGCTCAAACCCGCTGCGGCACAGGGTTTCCTGTGCTCGGGACCCGAGGGCACCTTCGTCTCCCCCGGCCCGCTGGAGCAGCCGGACACCGCGGTCGCGAACCAGGAGGTCCTCCTCCGCTTCCTGCGCGCCAACGGCCC
>NZ_JACBXB010000271.1 GCF_013870575.1 Pseudonocardia pini | reverse complement strand
GGGCTGCCGGCTCGGCGGCTGGATCGGCTCGGCGTCCCAGAGCGGCGCCTGCGAGCCCCAGGTCTGCGCGCCGGGGCGGTAGGCGACGGGCGCCGGGGCGATCGGGACGCCCGCCGGGTCGGAGCTGACGTCCATCGGCGCGGGGGCCTCGGGCGCCTTGCGGCGGTCGAAGATCAGGTGATCGAGGCTCCACCTACCGGGGCCCGCGGCGGCGATGGCGACGCAGACCGCCGCGATCAGGCCGACCAGCTCCCACCCGTTGTTCTTCACGAACACGCCGTGCTCGGCGTGGACGAAGTAGACGGCACCGAGCATCACGAACGTCATCGCGGCGGAGGCGTAGGGCACGAACAGGCCGACGGCCAGCAGGATCGACCCGATCAGCTCGACGACCAGCGTGAACGCGGTCGCGGCGATGGCGAGGGGGATCCCGAAGTTGTCGAACTGGCCCGAGGTGGCCGTGAAGCCCTTGACCCCGAAGGTGTCCCAGACGTGGGCGAGCATGACGAACGCGACCGTGAGGCGCGCCGCCAGCACGAGGACGTCGCGCGCGGGTTCGGGGAGCGAACGGGGAAGCATTCTCGGTCTCTCCTGACTACGGGTCATCGGCAAACCGCGGTAAGTGACGAAGCTAGACCGAAGCGCGGTCTCAGCTAGGCCGAACAGAGGTTTCTGCGGTGGTCCGTCGTCCGCACGCGATGAACAGCACGTTCGAACCACTCATCTGTGTAACGAAACCCGCGGCGCCTGGTTACGCACCGTTCGTCTCAGCCGAGTCCCCGCTGGTCGGACTTCACCCGCCACCCGTCCGGGTGTCCCGACGACCCGTCGTCAGGAGGGGAGGATCTCCCGCCACTGCTTCGTGGCCGCGCGACCGGGCGCGATCCAGGCGACGCCGGCCAGGTCACCGACGTGCGAGACGCCCTGGAACGCCGCCGCCACGCCGAGCACCGACAGTCCGGTCTCCAACATGGACGGGTGCGGGCTGGGCATGCCGTTCGGCTTCACGAAGGTGACCTTGAACAGCTGCCCCGCCACGCGGGCCTTGAACCCGCCGCCGAACCAGTACCAGGGGTAGGTCACGTCGGTCACCTCGGCGAGCGGGGCGTCGAAGTACGTGGTGTCGCCGTCGGTGAAGGCGATCCGGCCGTCGGCGGTGACGAGGTAGCCGGGGCGGTTGTGCAGCCCGCCGATGATCCAGGCGGGGCTGGCGAGGACGGGGGCGGTGGTGGTCATGGCTGCTCCTTCGGCCGGGGTGATCGTGCGGTGCCCCCAGCGAACCGCCCGGACCGGGTCGGCGGCCACCACGCCGCCACCACACCGGATGTTGGTGGTGGCCACACCCTCCACCTCCTGCGCGGACCCCCGCGAGGGGAGCATGATGTCCGCCGTGGACATCACCGCGACCCCTGAGTGGACCGCCCTCACCGAGCACCACGCCGCAGTCGGCGAGCAGCACCTGCGGACCCTGTTCGAGTCCGACCCGGGGCGCGCCGCGGCCATGACGGCGGAGGGCGCCGACCTCGTCCTCGACTACTCCAAGCACCGGATCACCACCGAGACGCTGCCGCTGCTCGTCGCGCTGGCCGAGGCCGCCGGGCTGCCGGAGCGGATCACCGCCATGTTCGACGGGCAGCACATCAACACCTCCGAGGACAGGGCGGTCCTGCACACCGCCCTGCGGCTGCCCGCCGACGCGTCGCTCACGGTCGACGGGCAGGCGGTCGTCGCGGACGTCCACGAGGTCCTCGGCCGGATGGGCGAGTTCACCGACAAGGTCCGCTCCGGCGAGTGGACGGGCGCGACGGGCGAGCGGATCCGCACCGTCGTCAACATCGGGATCGGCGGCTCCGACCTCGGCCCGGTGATGGCGTACGAGGCGCTCAAGGACTACAGCCTGCGCGAGATCGAGTGTCGCTTCGTCTCCAACATCGACCCGACCGACCTGGCCGAGACCACCCGAGACCTCGACCCGGCCACGACGTTGTTCATCGTCTCCTCCAAGACCTTCACCACGCTGGAGACGCTCACCAACGCGCGCAACGCGCGGACCTGGCTGGTCGACGGCCTCTCCGGTGTCCCGGCCGAGAAGGCGATCCCGCTGCACTTCGTGGCGGTGTCGACGAACGCGGAGAAGGTCTCCGAGTTCGGCATCGACTCCGCGAACATGTTCGGCTTCTGGGACTGGGTCGGCGGGCGCTACTCCGTGGACTCCGCGATCGGGCTGTCGCTGATGGTCGCGATCGGCAAGGAGGGCTTCGGCGAGTTCCTCGCGGGGATGCACGCGGTCGACGAGCACTTCCGCACCGCGCCGTTCGCCGAGAACCTGCCGGTGATCTCCGGGCTGCTCAACGTCTGGTACGCCAACTTCTTCGGCGTCGAGACCCACGCCGTGCTGCCCTACTCCCAGTACCTGCACCGGCTGCCCGCCTACCTGCAGCAGCTGACGATGGAGAGCAACGGCAAGTCCGTGCGCGGCGACGGCACCCCCGTGACCACCGTGACCGGCGAGATCTTCTGGGGCGAGCCCGGCACGAACGGCCAGCACGCCTTCTACCAGCTGCTGCACCAGGGCACCCGGCTCGTCCCGGCGGACTTCATCGGGTTCGCCGAGCCGAACCACGAGCTGCCCGGCGAGGGCGGCGCGGACATGCACGACCTCTTCATGTCCAACCTCTTCGCCCAGACCGCGGCGCTGGCGTTCGGCAAGACCGCCGAGGAGATCGCGGCCGAGGGGACGCCCGCGGAGGTGGTGCCGCACAAGGTGATGCCCGGCAACCGGCCGACCTCGACGATCCTGGCGCGCAAGCTCACGCCGTCGGTGCTGGGCCAGCTCATCGCGTTCTACGAGCACCAGACGTTCGTGGAGGGCACGATCTGGGGCATCGACAGCTTCGACCAGTGGGGGGTCGAGCTGGGCAAGGTGATGGCGCGCCAGTTCGGCCCGGCGCTCTACGAGCCGGCGGCCGACCTCTCCACCCTGGACTCGAGCACCGCCGCCCTCATCGCCCGCTACCGCGCCGCCCGAGGCCGCTGACCCTGTGAGTCGCGGTGATCGCCAGAGCGACCATCGCCACTCACAGGGCGGGTTCAGGAGTGGTCGGGCAGGCTGGAGGGATGCGTCGCGCCCTCCTGGTCACCGCCGCCGTCGCCACGCTGTCGGTCGTGCTCGCAGCCGGGCTGGTCTGGGCGGCGTTCAGCGGGGTCGGGCCCGCGGAGTCCGACGGCGCCGCGCTCGCCACCGCGATCGACGACCGCACCCCCACCCTCACCGCCGCGGCGGTGGTGTTCACCAACGTCGGCAACACCGCGGCGATGGCCGTGCTGGCCTGCGTGGTCGGCATCGTGCTCGCCGTGCGCGGGCACCGGGCCGACGGCGTGTGGCTGATCGCGACCATGGCGACCGCCAGCGGGGTGTTCACGCTGGTCAAGCGGGTGCTCGACCGGCCCCGACCGCCCGAGGCCGTGCGGCTGGTCGAGGTCGGGAACGAGTCGCTGCCGAGCGGGCACGCCACGATGTCCGCCGCCGTCGTCGGGGCGCTGCTGGTGCTCGCGTGGCCGCACCTGCACGGCGTGTGGCGCGCCCTCGTCCCGCTCGCGGGCGTGCTGTGGATCGGCGGGATCGGCGCCACCCGGATCTACCTCGGCGTCCACTGGTTCTCCGACGTCGTCGCGGGCTGGGCCACCGGCTTCGCCTGGCTCGCCGTGTGCACCGGGGTGCTGCTCTGGTGGCGCTCCCGGCAGGCGCGGGTGGCGGCCTGACCCCGGTCAGGCCTGCTCCTTGCTGCACCACCAGGTGCTGCGGCCGCCGACGGTGCCGTGGCGCATCTCGGCTCCGCAGCGCGGGCAGTGGCCGCCGGGGTGGCGGTGCTCGATGACCTCGCCGGTGTGCACGCCGCCGTTCGCGATCGCGGACCTCAGGGACCGCTCCAGGTTGCGGTAGAGCCGATCGAGGTCCTTGCGCTCCAGCTCGTCCGCGGGGGCGGCCGGGTTGACCTTGGCCCGCCACAGCGTCTCGTCCGCCAGCAGGTTCCCGACGCCCGCGAGCACGGACTGGTCCAGCAGCCGTGCCTTGACCGCGGAGCGGCTCCGGGCGATCCGGGTGCGGAAGTCGGCGGGCGAGATGTGCTCGGCGTCGGGGCCCACGCCGTCGAGGCTGGGGTCGAGCCGGATGCGTCCGAGGCGGCGCTTGTCGAACAGCCGGAACCGGCCGCCGTCGACGAAGGTCATGGTAAACCGGTCCCACTCGGGCTTGCGCGGCTGCCGGTCCGGGCGCTCCGGCCCGCCGCCGATCCGCTCCCCCCGGTCGTTCGTGACGATCACCCGCCCGCCCATCCCGAGGTGCACGCCGAGGGTGTGTCCGGTGTCGGTCTCGCACCACATCGTCTTGCCGCGCCGGTGGGCGGCGGTGAGCTTCCCACCCACCAGTGTCCGGGCGATCTGGCCGGGCGGATGGGGTCGGCACACCCACTCGTCGTTGTCGTCGATCGACTCGATCACGCGGTCGAGAGCGCCTTCCAGCACCTTCCGCGCGGTCTCCACCTCGGGCAGCTCCGGCACGGGACCCAGTCTGGAACAGTCTCCCCGGGTGCGCGCGTTGATCGGGGCGTGATGCGCGTGCGGGCTCCCCGGCTGCAGGGACGGCGTTGGCTGAACACCGGCGGGCAGGCCCCGGACCTGCGGGGCAAGATCGTGGTCCTCGACTTCTGGACCTTCTGCTGCGTGAACTGCCTGCACGTCCTGGACGAGCTCCGCCCGCTGGAGGAGGAGTTCGGCGACGTCCTCGTGGTGGTCGGGGTGCACTCGCCGAAGTTCGCGCACGAGGGGGACCCGGCGGCGGTGGAGGCCGCCGTCGAGCGGTACGGGGTGCACCATCCCGTGCTCGACGATCCGGACCTCGCGATGTGGGACGCCTACGCCGCCCGCGCCTGGCCCACCCTCGCGGTCATCGATCCCGAGGGGTACGTCGTGGCGCAGATGGCGGGCGAGGGGCATGCGCACGGTCTCGCGGTGCTGCTCCGCGAGCTGGTCGAGAAGCACGCCGGGGTGCTGCGACGCGGGGACTCGCCGTACGTGGCGCCTGCGCCCCCGGAGGCCTCGTTGCGCTTCCCCGGCAAGGTGATCGCGCTCGGCGAGGGTTTCCTGGTGTCGGACACCGCGCACCACCAGGTCGTGCTGCTGGACGCGGAGCTCGCCGAGGTCCGCCGGTACGGCAGCGGTCGGCGGGGCTTCGACGCGGAGTCCTTCGCCGAGCCCCAGGGGCTGGCGCGCGTGCTCGCGCAGGACTACGACGTCGTCGTCGCGGACTCGGTCAACCACGCCCTGCGCGGGCTGCGGCTGTCCGACGGGCGGCTCACCACGATCGCCGGAACCGGTGCGCCCCTCCGGGAACGGGTCCCGGTGGGCGGTACCGCGCAGGAGCTGTCCACCCCCTGGGACGTGGCGTGGTGGGACGGGCGGATCGTCGTCGCGATGGCCGGGGTGCACCAGATCTGGACGGTCGACCCGACCTCCGGGCAGGCCCGGGTGCTCGCCGGGACCACGAACGAGGGCCTGCGCGACGGCCCGGTGACCGCGGCCTTCTTCGCGCAGCCGTCCGGGCTCGCGGTCGAGGGCGACAGGCTGTGGATCGCGGACGCGGAGACCTCGGCGGTGCGGTCGCTGTCGCTGTCGTCGGTCCCGCAGGTCTCCACGGCCGTCGGGCTCGGCCTGTTCGACTTCGGCTTCCGGGACGGACCGGCCGGGGAGGCGCTGCTGCAGCACCCGCTCGGCGTCGGCGTGCTGCCGGACGGGTCGGTCGCGGTGGCGGACACCTACAACGGCGCGATCCGGCGGATCGCCTCCGGGGTGGTGACGACCTTGGCCGAGGGGCTCGCCGAGCCGAGCGACGTCCTCGTCGACGGGGACACGCTGGTGGTCGTCGAGTCCGCCGCGCACCGGCTCGTGCGGCTGCCGATCCCGACGGGCGCGCGGGTCGACGCGGGCGCCCACACGGTCCGCCGCCCGACCACGGACCTGGCCGCGGGGCCGGTCACGCTGCGGATCGACTTCACCCCGCCCACCGGGCAGCACCTCGACACCCGCTTCGGCGACCCGACTGTGCTGACGGTCGCCGCCTCACCGCCGTCGTTGCTGGTCAGCGGGGGTGGGACGGCGCCGGGGCTGGCGCGGACCCTGGAGCTGGGGGCGGGCGAGGGGGTGCTGTCGGTGAGCGTCGCGGCGGCGGCGTGCGACGAGGGCGACGCCGTCTTCGCCGCCTGCCACCGCTACCAGCAGGACTGGGGGGTGCCGGTGCGGGTGGGCTCCGGGCCCGCGGAGCTCGTGTTGGACCTGCGGGCCGTGGGGGCCTGAAGATCGCACGTTTCGTGCTCTGAGCGCGGCATGATCACGAGTTGGGTGCTCTCAGCGCTGTCCGGACCGCGCTGAGAGCACGAAACGTGCGATCACTCGAGCTCGGCGACCGTCCAGCTCCCATCCGCGGCGGGCGCGGCGAGCTGGAACTCGCCCTCCGGCAGCGACCGGACGTGCTCGGCGAGCTCCGCCGCGGTGACGGTCTCCGCCTCCACGACCGTCCGGTCGCGGGGGTCCTCCCCGTCGAGGGCCACGGTGATCGGGGCGTCCAGCGGGATCAGGTCCCCCGCGGGGAGCAGGACGAGCTGGGCGCCGCCCTCGTCGAGCAGCGCGGC
>NZ_JACBXB010000270.1 GCF_013870575.1 Pseudonocardia pini | reverse complement strand
CGCCAGCCGGGCCCACAGCTCCCGGTCGGTCGTCTCCGCGGTCTCGGTCCGGGCAAGGACGGCGTCCCACGGGCTCTGCTTCTCCAGCAGGGCCCGGACGCTGGCGCGCAGGTCGTCCTCGATCTCGGAGTAGAGCAGGTCCCCCGTCACCGGAGTGCTCATCGCGGCAGGTCCTTCCACGGGGTGTCCTTGTCGGCCCGCGCCTCGGCGGGCAGCCCGAGCACCCGCTCGGCGATGATGTTCCGCATGATCTCCGAGGTGCCGCCCTCGATCGAGTTCCCCTTGGCGCGCAGGTAGCGCCAGCCCGCGGGGCTCTCCGAGTGGGTGACCAGGACGGGCCGTCGGGCCGTGTAGTCGGTGTAGCGCAGGGCCTCGTCGCCGAGCAGGTCGAGCTCGAAGGCGGAGACCTGCTGGTTGAGCCGGGCGTGGGTGAGCTTGGCGCCCGATCCCTCCGGCCCCGGCATCCCCGCGGCCTGCTGCTGGCCCAGCCGCTCGGCCGTGAGCCTGCCCGCCTCCGCCTCGACCCAGAACCGCAGGACCTGGTCGTGGCTGCCCGGGGTGCGCAGCTCGGGCCGCTCCCGCCAGACCTTCGCCAGCTCGCCGATCGCGCCGCTCTCGCGCGGGATCGTGCCGCCGCCGATCGCCACGCGCTCGTTCATCAGGGTGTTCTGGGTGACCGCCCAGCCCTGCCCGACCTCACCCAGCCGCTGGTCACCGGGGATCCGGACGGCGTCGAGGTAGACCTCGTTGAACTCGCTCTCGCCGGTGATCTGGCGCAGCGGCCGGACGTCCACGCCCGGGGCGTCCATCGCGCAGACGAAGAACGTGAGACCCCGGTGCTTCGGCTGGGCCGGGTCGGTGCGGGTGACGAGGATGGCCCAGGTCGCGTCGTGGGCCAGCGACGTCCACACCTTCTGCCCGTCGACGACCCAGTCCGCACCGTCGGGCTTGGCGCTGGTGGCCACGTTCGCGAGGTCGGAGCCGGCGCCGGGCTCGCTGAAGAGCTGGCACCAGATCTCCTCGCCGGTCCACAGTGGCCGCAGCCAGCGCCGCTGTTGCTCCGGCGTGCCGAACCGCAGGATCGTCGGCGCGGCCATGCCGAGGCCGATGACGTTGGTGTGCGGGCGGTTGTCGGGGGCGCCCGCGGCGGCGAACGCGGCGTCCACCCCGGGCTGCAGACCCGGCTCGGCCCCGAGCCCACCGAGGCCCTCGGGGTAGTGCACCCAGGCCAGGCCTGCGTCGAAGCGGGCCCGGAGGAAGGCGAGGCGGTCGGTGCCCGCGGGGTCGTGCTCGGCGAGGAACGCCCGGACCCGGGCGGCGAGGCCGTCCGCGGTGAGCGGGCCGCTGGTCGCGGTACTGGTCACGATCACCCTTCAGCCGAGAGTCTCGGGTCCGCGGACCCGTCCTGTGGTCGTGGGTCCACCGTAGGAACCGCGCGGTGTCCGGGGTTGTCGCAAACCGGGACATCCACCGGGGACGCGTCACTGGAGCGGATTGCGACACCGCCGCCACGGCCCGGCCGGCTAGCGTCGCGGCGCACGCGCCGGGGCACCCGCCCCGACGCTCCTCCAGATGGGAGCACCACCATGGGTCGTCTCGACGGCAAGGTCGCCTTCGTCACCGGCGCCGCCCGCGGCCAGGGTCGCAGCCACGCGATCGAGCTCGCCCGCGAGGGCGCCGACATCATCGCCGTGGACATCGCCCACGACCTGCCCGAGCTCGGCCTCGGCTACCCGCTCGGCTCCGCCGAGGAGCTCGCCGAGACCGCCGCGGAGGTGGAGAAGCTCGACCGGCGCGTCGTCACCGCGGAGGTCGACGTCCGGGACGGCGCCGCGCTCAAGGCGGCACTCGACTCCGGTGTCGCCGAGCTCGGGCGGCTGGACATCGTCGCCGCCAACGCGGGCATCGCCGCGAACTCCGTGCCCGCCCACGAGATCACCGACGACGCCTGGGAGCAGATGCTCGGCATCAACCTCACCGGCGTCTGGAAGACGGCGAAGGCCGCCGTGCCGCACCTCGTCGAGGGCGGCCGTGGCGGCGCGATGATCCTGACCAGCTCGATGGCGGGGCTGCGCGGCTACCAGGGCATCGCGGCGTACACCTCGGCCAAGCACGGCGTCGTCGGGTTGATGCGGGTGCTGGCCGCCGAGCTGGCGCCGCACTCGATCCGGGTCAACAGCGTGCACCCGACCCAGGTCAACACCCCGATGGTCATGAACGACGAGACCTTCAAGATCTTCCGCCCCGACCTCGAGCACCCCACCCGGGACGACTTCGAGGTCGCCTCGGCGGGCATGCACGCGCTGCCCGTGTCGTGGGCCGAGCCGCTCGACATCAGCCGCGCGCTGGTCTTCCTGGCCTCCGACGACGCCCGCCTGATCACCGGCGTCCCGCTCCCGATCGACGCGGGCCTGCTGGTCAAGTGACGGGTGGGTGGCGATGGTCGCTCTGGCGACCATCGCCACCCACGACCTCAGACGAAGCCCTTGCGCAGGAAGTCGCCGATCCCGGCGGTGGCCTCCTGCGCCTCGGGCAGGAAGCTGAAGACCGGCCAGATGTGCACCATGTCCTGGCCGATCTCGAGCTCGGCCTCGCCGCCTGCCGCCTTCAGCTTCTCGACGAGCCGGACCGCGTCGTCGTGCAGGCCCTCGTCCGTCCCGACGTAGACCTTCAGCGGCGGGAGGCCGCTCAGGTCCGCGTAGAGCGGGGAGGCCAGCGGCGTGGCCTTGGGCTCGGCGCCACCCAGGTAGGCCCCACCCATCGCGGTGACCAGCGCCGCGGCCGGGAGCGGGTCGAGGTGCGCCCGCTCGGTCAGCGAGGCACCCTCCCCCGCCAGGTCGACCAACGGCGAGCAGACCACCGACGCCGACGGGGCCGGGTCGCCGTCCTCGCGGAGCTTCAGCAGCGCGGAGACCACGAGGCCGCCGCCCGCGGAGTCCCCGACGAAGGCCACCCGGCGCACCCCGGGCTGCTCGCGGGCCCAGCGGTAGGCCGCGACCGCGTCGTCGAGTGGCGCGGGGAACGGGTTCTCCGGCGCCAACCGGTAGTCGACCACCAGCACCCGCGCGTCCGCCGCCTGCGAGATCCGGTACCCGAACTCCTGGTAGCCCTTGGCGTTGCCCATGCACCAGCCGCCGCCGTGCAGCAGCACCACGGCCTTGTCCCGGGCGGTGCCGGGTGCGGACACCCAGATCGCCGGGACGCCGCCCGCGTCGACCTGCTCGGTCTCGGCGTCGGCGGGCAGCTCGAAGTTCGCGAGCACCTCGTCGTAGAGCCTGCGGTAGTCGTTCATGTCGGCCTCGGGCTCGGAGACCAGGTGGGTCAACAGGTCTCGGGCGCGGGACAGCTCGGCACTCGCCATGGGGTCCTCCTCGATCGTCGTCGATCAGTGCGGGGGGTTCGGGTCACATCTTCTGCAGGGTGGGCATGACCTCGCGGGTGAACAGGTCGTAGCTGCCCGCCGCCTTCTGCCCCATCAGGCCGCCGTACTGGAACACCATGATCGGTTCGTACTCACCCACGATCGCCTTCCGCTCCTCGTGCTTGGCGATCATCTCCTCGGGGGTGCCCCAGATCTGACCGTTCACGTAGATGTCGACGACGGCGTCGAGACCGTAGGCGTCGATCGCCTCCTTGGCCGCGGCGTAGGAGGCGTAGCCCTTCGTGCTCTCGAAGTGCCTGCCGCCGAACTCGTAGTGCTCCACGCAGCTCATGTAGTAGTTGCCGACGTGCTCGTAGGCGACCCGGCGGGCCTCCGCGGAGTCCTGGTGGCAGTAGGTCAGGTCGATCATCAGCGGCGGCGGGGCCTCGCCACCCTGGGTCTCTCGGTACGCCTCGCGGTACTGCTCGATCATCGGCAGGTGCATGGTCTCCATCGGACCCTGGATGAACGCCATCATCGCCACGCCGAGCCTGCCGGCCGCGACCGCCGAGTCGGGGCTCATCGCCACGCACGTGGTGCGCCCCCTGAAGGTCCCCAGCGGCGTGGGGTGCACCGCCACCTTGGTCTGCGGGTAGTACTTCCCGTCGTTCTCGACGTAGCCGTCCTCGAGACCGCGGATGATCATCGCCGCGGCCTCGTCGAACCGCTCGCGGGACTCGCCCATCTCGATCCCGAACCCCTCGAACTCGCGGCGCGCCAGGCCGCGACCCATGCCGAACATCGCCCGGCCGTTCGACAGGTTGTCCAGCAACGCGATCTTCTCGACCACCCGCATCGGGTCGTTCCAGGGCAGGATCACCGCGGTCGTGTGCATCTTCGCGTTCTTCGTCTGACCGGCCAGGAACGACAGGAACTGGGTGTTGTCCGGACACATCGAGTAACCCGGGTCGAAGTGGTGCTCGACGCAGCCGATGCTCTCGTACCCGTCCTCGTCCGCACGGAGCGAGAGCGCGATCTGGTCGAGGTAGATCTCGTGGTCCGGGACGGCGTTGTGGTAGTTCTGGATCAGGTTGGTCATGTGGACCTTCACGTGGCCTCCTCGACACGGTCGCGGCGAAGTGCAGGGCACTCCCCGGGCAGGGCCGCGAGCCCGGACGGGGTGGGCGACGCCGTCGGCGTCGGTGAGCGCGAGGCCCGAGCTCGCTGTGACCTGCGCCTCAAGGCTCGCAGCGGGCCTCGGGGCGACGTTGTCGCATTCCGCTACAGTCCGCCGTCCCCGCGAACGCCGAAGGGCCGGGACCCGCAGGTCCCGGCCCGTCCAGGCGACACAG
Organism: Pseudonocardia pini; assembly: GCF_013870575.1. Classification (GTDB taxonomy): domain Bacteria; phylum Actinomycetota; class Actinomycetes; order Mycobacteriales; family Pseudonocardiaceae; genus Pseudonocardia; species Pseudonocardia pini. The sequence continues at coordinate 1,992 of NZ_JACBXB010000270.1, read as the reverse complement.
AGGCGACGCGGAGGCGACGCGGGGGTCAGATCTTCTCGAAGTGGGTGATGTCGAGGATCTGGCCGGTGCGCTCCTGCGCCCACACCGCGCGGACCCGGGTGCCCGGGCCGATCTGCTCCCGCACCGCGCTGGGGTCGTCGAGGTCGAGGCCGCCGACGTAGTGCATGAGCAGGGTGGAGGCGCCGTCGAGCCGGATGCCGGCGATGGCGTAGGGCGGGGTCGGGCCGCCGCGGAAGCCCTGCCACGCCACGGTGAACGCCTCGACGACACCCTCGGCAGGCAGCTCGATCCACTCGTCGGTCCTCACGAAGCAGGACTCGCAGTAGGCCTGCGGCGGCACGAACGTGCGCGAGCACTCCGGGCAGGAGTTGGCCAGGATCTGCTGCTCGGTGAGGCCCGCCATGAAGCGGCCCCAGGTCGCGCCCAGGTGGACGTCGTAGGTCAGGTCCCAGTGGACCCGCTGGGTCGTGGTCATGTGCGCTCCAGGATGGCGAGGTTCTCGAACTGGAAGAAGGTGCCGCCGGTGCCGTGCGCGAGCCCGCGGCGCGCGCCGGGGACCTGCATGGCCTCGGGTGCGTCGCCCATCAGCTGCAGCGCCACGTAGACGAGGGGGGCGAGCTCGCCCGCCACGCCCGCGTTGGTGCACAACGGGCCGCCGGACAGGTTCACCGGCACGTCCCCGTCGATCCGGGTGGCCCCGGAGCGGATCAGGTCGATCCCCCCGCCGGGCGGGGCGAAGCCGAGCGCCTCGAGCTGCATGGGCTGCATCGGGGCGTACGGGGAGAACACCTCGACCACGTCGATCTCCTCGCGCGGGTCCCGCACGTCGGCGAGCTGGTAGACCTTCTGCGCCAGGATGGCCAGGTTCTCCATCGCCGCGAAGTCGTTCTTGCCGCCGCCCAGGTACGGGTCGCTGCTCGTGGCGAACGCCTTGATCAGCACGGGTGTGGGTCGCAGGTCGGAGGTCGTGCCCTCCGCGCACACCAGCAGCGCGTTGGCCGAGGTGGACACCGGGCACACCATCGCCATGGTCAGCGGGTAGGACAGGGGCTTGGCGCCCACCACCTCGTCGACGGTCATGGTGTTGCGCAGGTGCGCGTACGGGTTGCGGGAGGCGTGCTCGTGGTCCTGCACCGCCGAGACCGCGTAGTCCTCGACCGTCGCCCCGAAGCGCTCGGTGTAGGCGCTCGGGTAGAACGCGCCCATGTGGTAGGCACCCATACCGAGGGGCTGCTCCACGATCATCGGCGAGTTGGTGTTGATCGCCGACTGCAGGTCCTGCGCGCCGAAGAACGTCGGGCCGCCGATCACCAGCACCCGGCGCCGGTCACCCGCCCGCACCTGCCGGGCCGCGACCTGCACGAGGTTCCCGCCCGTGGTGCCGCCGGTGTTGAGGATCGACACCGGCAGCTCGGTGCCCAGCCCCAGCCTGCGCACCAGGTGCTTGGCCCCCAGCACGGTGCCCTCGAAGCCGTCGATGTTGCCGATCACGATGCCGTCGAGGGAGTCCGGCGCGGCACCGGAGTGCTGCAGCGCCCCCCAGACCGCCTCCTGGATCAGCTCCAACGACGACGACGTCTGCTTGCGCGGCGAGGTCGCCGGCGTGATCCCGGCCCCTCCGATCACGGCCCTGGTGGCCATCAGACTCCCTCCACCACGAGCACGGTCGCGGTCTCCGCGACGGGGCCGGTGAGCAGGTCCGTCGAGTGCGACACCGCCTGCCCCCCATGGGACTCCACCCACTCCACGGCCTCGAACAGCCGCAGCGCCCCGTTCGCGACGCCGGGGAAACAGCTCGCCACCCCGCCCGACGGGTTGATCACCGTCTCCCCCTTGGCCAGACCCAGCGCCTCGACGGTCGGACCCAGCAGCGCCGGGGTCGGCGCGGTCACCTCGGCGGCGCCGACCTGCTCGGCGGGCTCGGTGAGCCCGGCCCGGCGGTAGGCCTCCTGGCCCGCCCGCCGAGCGGCGGCGGCCGGGTCGGTGAGCCAC
>NZ_JACBXB010000026.1 GCF_013870575.1 Pseudonocardia pini | reverse complement strand
GCGGCGAGCACCGCGAGGCCGGGCAGGTAACAGACCACCGCGGCCACGAGGAGGACGACCGCATCGGGCACGGACCGAGGCTAGCGGCGGCGTGCCTCGGACGATCGCTAGGCTCCCGGCATGGCGGAACCGGACGAGGACACGACGGCAGGCTCGTACACCGATCGGCTCAACCGCCTGCAGACCGCACGCTGGAAGCAGGTGCTCGACGTTCAGCGGCCGTACCGGTGGAACCTACGGCGGCTGCTCGGCGAGCGGCGGGTACTCGACGTCGGCTGTGGCATCGGTCGCAACCTCGCCCACCTCTCCGCGGAGAGTGTGGGGGTCGACCACAACCAGCACTCGGTCGACGCGTGCCGGGAGCTGGGCCTCACCGCCTTCACCACCGACGAGTTCCTGGCCGCCCCGCCCGAGCGGCCCTTCGACGGGATGCTGGCGGCCCATCTCGTCGAGCACCTCCCTCCGGACGGCGCCGCGGAGATCCTCCGGCCCTACCTCCCCTCGCTCGCGCCGGGTGCCCGGGTGGTGCTGATCTGTCCGCAGGAACGCGGCTACGCCTCCGATGCCACCCATACGGTCTTCTTCGACCACGCGCGGCTGCGCGAGCTGGCCGAGGAGCTCGGCCTGGAGGTCTCGGAGGAGCGTTCGTTCCCGTTCCCCCGAGCCGCGGGTCGTGTGTTCACGTACAACGAGTTCGTGTCGGTCGCTCACGTCCCCTGATCGGGGGACGGATTTCGCTACTCTCCGACGCGTGGCACTGGGACCCGCCGTTCGCACTCGCCTCGGCCGCTACGAGATCCCCGCGGCGGACGCGTACCGGTCGCTGTTCATCAACCTCGACGACTGTGCCGAGGTCATGGCCAGCGTGTTCCCGGCGGCGCGGATCCTCGAGATCGGCTGCGGGGACGGCAGCTTCGCCCAGCGGCTGCTGAAGCGGTACCCGAAGGCGGACTACGTCGGCATCGACGTCTCCGCTCAGCCGGGTCGCCTCTTCCGTGGCGACCCCGCCCGCGTGCAGTTCGCTAGCGTCGACTCCGCGAGCTTCCGGGCCACCGAGCCCGGGACCTTCGACCTCGTCGTGGTGGTCGACGTGATCCACCACGTGCCGCACGAGCTGCGCGAAGCGCTGTTCCGAGACGTCCGGGCACTCACCACACCAGGCGGCCACTACGCGATCAAGGAGTGGGAGCCGCGGCCCGGGCCCGCGCACCTGGCCTGTTGGGCTGCGGACCGGTTCATCACCGGTGACCGCATCTCCCACGTGCCGAGCGCGGCGATGAAGTCCCGGCTCGCGGACCTGCTCGGAGACGAACTGGTGCTGGAGGCCCGCATCCCCCCGCACCGGCACAACTACCTGCTGGGCTACGCCCGCGAGGGGATCCCCGCGCAGCGCACGGGCGACTAGTCCTCGCCGATCCTCGTGAGGCTGAGCGTGAAGCTCACGATGATCAGCTGGAAGCCCGTCACGCAGAGCACCATGCCGACGATCGGGATGCGCATCGACTGCACGACGTCCAGCGCGCCGAAGCCGGTCGCGCCCCAGGAGCTCACGGCGGCGATGAAGAACCCGATGCCCAGCACCATCAGGATCCCGCCGATGACCAGGCCCTTCTCCAGGGAGAGCCGGGTGAAGATCCGTTCGAACTTCTCCGACGGCGGAGGGAGCAGTTTGAGGTGGGCCGCGTAGGACCGGGCGATCACCGCCAGACCCACCCCCTGCGTGCCCACCACGAACATGGTGGCGAAGGCGAGCATGGAGTGGATGCCGAGGCCGACGTCGCCCACCATGCGGGTGGACGGACCGACCGCGAGCCAGACCATCCCGACCAGCCCGATGAGCTGCATCGCGAGCGACGGGTAGTAGAGCAGCCACCGCGGGCTGAAGGCGAGCAGGAAGCGCAGGTGGCGCCAGCCGTCCCGCCAGGTGCGCAGGTGCGGGGCGCGGGTGCGGCCGTCCGGGCGCAGGGTGGTGGGGACCTCGGTGATCCGGTAGTGCGACAGCGAGGCCCGCACCACCATCTCCGACGCGAACTCCATGCCCGACGTCCGTAGGCCCAGCTCCAGCAGCCGGTCGCGGCGGAAGGCCCGCATCCCGCAGTGGAAGTCGCCGACCGGGATCCGGAAGAACAGCCTGCCGAGCATCGACAGCACCGGGTTGCCCAGGTACTTGTGCAGGAACGGCATGGCGCCGGGCTCGATCCCGCCCTTGAAGCGGTTGCCCATCACCAGGTCGGACCCGCCGCGCAGGCCCTCGAGGAAGCCGCCGAGGTTCTCCAGCGCGTAGCTGTCGTCCGCGTCGGCCATCAGCACGTAGTCGCCCCGAGAGGCCTCGATCCCGGCGATCAAGGCGGCGCCGTACCCGCGGCGCGGCACATCGATCACCCGGGCCCCGAGGTCGCGAGCGATGTCCTGAGAGCCGTCGGTAGAGCCGTTGTCGGCCACGACGACCTCGCCTACGACGCCCAGTTCGGCCAGCGAGCTCTGCGCCTTGCGGATGCAGGTCTCGAGTGTCTCCGCCTCGTTGAGACAGGGCAGGACCACCGAGAGCTCGACGGCCTCCTGCCCGGCCTGGCGGTCGGCCTGGACCGTTGACGAGGACGTCATGTCAGGTGCCTCCGGGGTCCGGTCGTGGTGCTGCGTCAGACGGCTGCCCGAACTGTCCCGCATCGAGGGCCGACGGCTGCGTCGCCACGCCGCAGCGTCCGGAGCCGACGACCATCGTGCCGCATGTCGTTACGCGGGGTCGGGAGGGGTCCCGGTCGGACGATGCATCCGCCGTCGATCGAGCCGGTACTCGTCGACCCAGGATAGGGCGGAGAGGTCAAGCACCGCTGCTCTATTCTTCCGACGTGCCCCGATCAGACAGCGTTCAGCCTGCCGCGACGGTGGAAGTTCTCGGCGATTCCGAACTCCAGTCGAGCACCCTGGAATCGCTCACTTCTGCGGTGAATTATCACGATTGGCTCACCACCCTTGCGCTTCCCTATCTCGGAAGTCACCCGATCGAGTTAGGAAGCGGTCTCGGCGATTACGCGCAGTCATGGCTTGACGCGGGGGTTCCCCGCTTCACCGTGACGGATCTCGACGACTCGCGGCTGCGGGTGCTCCAACGACGTTTCGCCGGCGACGAGCGCGTGGACGTCAAGCGGCTGGACGTGTTCCGTCCTCATTCGGCACGCCACACCGCCTTCGTCGCGTTCAACGTCCTGGAACACATTCAAGACCATGTCGGGGCGCTTCGCGCCGCGCACGAACTCGTCGCACCCGGGGGAGCGGTCGTGATGTTCGTACCGGCCTTCACCTTCGCCATGAGCGATTTCGACCGGGCCGTCGGCCACGTTCGGCGATACCGGCTCGCCGACATGCGTACGACCTACGAAGCAGCCGGGCTGACAGTCGAGCGCCTGCACTACGTGAACGCTCCCGGCCTGTTGGCATGGTTCGCCGGAATGCGACTGATGCGGATGACTCCTGGCGACGGCCCGCTCGTCCGCGTGTGGGACAAGGTCGTGATGCCCACGGCTCGCCGCCTCGAACGCAGCGTGACTCCACCGTTCGGTCAGTCGGTGTTTGCCGTCGGGAGGGTTCCGCTGACCAACTGATCGGGCTGTCAGGGGGTGTTGGGCTCCCTTGTCAGATCAAGGGAGTAGACGGAGACGGATCCAGCCTCGAACTCGCTGTGCAGCCCCGGCAGGCCCGCGAGGTTCGTCAGGCCGGGAGCCAAACGGAAACCGTCGTCGCCCGCCCAGTTCTCCGGAGAGCCCGCCGATCCGATGCCCGGGGCGTTGTTGTCGACGTACACCCACCGGACGTTGAGGTCGATGAGCTGCTGCCGAACCTGGAGATCGTCCGGATACCTCTTGAACTTCTCGAGCAGTCGGTAGGTGTAGGGCACCCCGGGGAACCCGAGCGTGTAGACGTTCACGATCGGGATCCCGTGCGCCAGGTAGAGCAACGTCGATCCGTCGTTCCCCGAGTTGAACACGCGCTGCCCCGGCTGAATACGCGACGCCAGCCAGTCGGCTGCCGCGCGGTCGTCCGGGCCGTACCGCACGAAGTCCGGTGTGCCATAGCGATGCGCGACCGCCTGTTCGTTGATCGCTGTGTAGCCCACGGTCGGGCCTGCTGCGAAGCCGACGAAGACGAGGGTCGCGACAGCCAGCGAGACCCAACGGGGTGCGAGGGGTACCGGAGTCGCGCGGCGGACGAGGACGGCGAGCCGGTCCGCTATCAGGACCAGGCCGACGGCGGCGATCACCGGCGCCAGCAGCGACACGTGCGACCAGGTTCGGAGCATGGCGTTGTAGTAGAACTGCGTGACGACGGCGTCGAAGCCTCGCCCGGGGCTCACCCACGCACCCAGGAGGACGACGCTCCACACCGCGTACGGCACGAGCGGACCAGGCCCTCGGCGCCGCGCGGCGATGGCGGAGGCGCCGACTGCGAGCACGAGGACGACCCAGACCTGTGATCGCGCCTGCGCCTGGTCGATCCAGCCGGAGTACGGAAAGCTGAAGGTCTCCCCCATCGCCTCCACGAAGGTCATCGGTGAAGTGTCTGGAGGCCAGTTGCCAGTCCGGCCCGCCTGGCTCAGGCCGGGCCCGGCAGCAATGGTGAGCAGGACCAGTGTCCCAGGCGCAGCGAAGAGTAGTGGCTTGATCGACGCCCGCAGCTCGCTCCGCCCGCGACGGGTGAAGGACTGCCCGAGCCACCAGGCCACGACCGTCAGCCCGACGGAGACGGCAGCGCTGGGGTGCGCCCATACGGCGCCAACCACACCGAGACCAACCGCCACGCCGGCCTTCGGCCGCAGCCGCGGCAACGCGAGCACACCCGCGACGACGCCCGGGACGAGACACAGGGCGACGGCGTTGCCGAGGATGCCGCCGTCGTGCATTAGATGGAAGGAGGGACGGTACATGCCGCCCATTACCAGAGCGCCGATGCCGGCGGCGAGCATCGCCCCGCCCGGCCGAACTCCGAGCTGACGTGCCGCGACCCAGGTCAGCCCGGCCACGCCGAGGCAGGGGGCGACGGCGAGCAGCACAACCGAGACCGCGTTGAGGGACACGAACACGTCGCCGGTCACGTTGAAGAGCGCCCCGGTGAGGAGGTGGGCTCCTGCGGGATAGAAGGAGACCGGCTCACCGGTCAGCACATCGGTCGGCATGATCTGCCAGGGCGCTGCGTGACCGGTTCGGCCGATGTAGGCGGCGACCATCCCGTGAATGATCATGTCGTGCTCCTGCGCGGGCGTGGCCAGCCCGTTCAGGCCGCGCAACCATGCCCACACGGGGAAGGCCGTCCCCGCCGCGACCATCGCGCCGCCGATTCGGCTACTCGTCCTGTCCCGCGTCGTCACCGGACGAAATAGGCTCTTCCAAGGCCGAGGGGATCGCCGACGGAGGACGACCGCCGCAGCACCCAGGACGATGGTCACGGTGGCCAGGCTCACGATGCCGTACGGGAGGCCGACCAGTGCAGTCAGGACTGCCACGGCACCGGCGATGCCGATCGACACCGCCGGCGCCATCGCCAGCCTGAGCAGCGGGGATCCACCACCGACGAGCGCGAGGAGGGCCAGCCCGGGGAGGTAGGCTGTCACCGCGGTCACGAGGAGCACTACCACGTCCGGCACAGCGAAAGGCTAGCGAGCATCTCCGGGAAGGTTCGCTGCGGGTAACGGGAGGGTCACCTATCGCAGTATCGGGGCGCTGGTGGGGACAGCCGGGTCCTGGCCTACTGTCGGGCCGGTGACTAGCGGTCGGACGGCCATCCGTCGGCGTCTGGGAGACGTGGTACCGGTCGGTGTGGGCCTGGCCCTCCTGGGCCTGTCCGCCTACGTCGTCCTCGCCGCTGCCGGCCATTCCCTCAGCCCGGACGACTACGCTGCAGTCGCATCGCTGTATCTCGTCGCCGCGGTGGGTGGCCCCGGGGTGTTCCTGGCCGTGGAGCAGGAGACCAACCGCGAGATCAGTCGACGGCGGGTGGTCGGGGACGGGCTCGGTAGCGCGTACCGCACGAATGCGCTGTCGACGGCGATACTGGCACTCGTCGTGACCGTCGTGCTCCTCTGCCTCGGCCCCATCCTCGTTCCGCAGGTGTTGGGTGGGTCGTGGGGGCTTCTCGGAGCCGCGGTCCTGGGCTCGGCCGGCGCCGCGGCGGCCTACCTGATGCGTGGTCTCTTCGCAGGGACCCAGAGCTTCTCCTGGTACTCCAGCTCTCTGGGGATCGAGGGTCTGACTCGGATCGTGCCGTGCATAGTCCTTGTCCTCCTAGCCTCGACCAGCCCGTTGGCCTTCGGATTCGCCTTCGCCGGTGGGACGGTGCTCGCCGCCGTGCTCTGCCTGCCCGGGCTCCGTCGAGCACAGACGTCGGGATCGCCGCTCCGCCTGGGCACGGTGTTGGCTAACACTGGCGCGCTCGCCTTCGCCTCGCTGCTGACCTACGTCGTCGCGAACGTCGCCCCCCTCGTCATGACGGCGAAGCTGACCGGTACCCCAGAACTCGCGGCGAGCTACGTGTCGCTCTTCGTGATCGCCCGGATCCCCGTCTTCCTCTTCGCCCCCTTCCAGGCGTTCCTCCTCCCGAGCCTGACCGCCGGTGCTGCGCGCGCTGACGCCGGCCATGTCCGATCCCGACTCACGACGGCTCTGCTGATGGTCTGCGCAGTCGGCCTGCCCTCCTCGGTGGCCCTGGCGCTCGCCGGACCATGGATCGCCACGACCCTGTTCGCCGCCCCGCTCGAACTGCCCGGCCTCGCCGCAGGCGCTCTCGGCGTCGGCACGGTCCTCATGCTCGCGGCGCAGACTCTTCAGCCGGCAACGATCGCGCTGGGCGCGCACAAGATCGTCACGACGGCATGGGGCGCTGGAGCGGTGGTGTACACCGCGCTCCTCGCCTCGTCCCTCGATCCGGTCACCGGTGCGATCACGGCGCAGGTCGTTGCCCCCGCCGTGGTGGCCACGATCTTGATCGTGACGATCGTCGTGCGGCTCAGGGCGCTGGGCAGCGGCTCACGGCCCGTCGAAAGCACCGACGAGGTCTTCGGCGGCTGAGCCCGCTCAGGAACCCGCGTCCGAGGACTTCGTGAGGTTCTCGGCGTCGTGCTCCGCCGAGCGCGGGGCGGGAATCACCACAGGCATCGGAGTCACCGCGGTGCCGACACGGTGAGCCATAGTGACCGTCCGGGTCAACACGTCCCGACCGGCGCGGAATCCCCCGGTCCGCACCAGGGCGGGCAGCTTCGTCAGGGCATGAGCGCGTGACGTCCAGTGCCAACGGGCCGCCGAGCCCGCACGTCCCCATCCCGCCCGGGTCAGGACATCGCCGATCTCGGCGAAGTACCGGTCCTCCTCGTCGAAGCGCGACCCCGCCGTGGCACCGGTCGACGACAGGCTGCTCGCATGCCGCCGGTACTCGATGCACGGCTCCTCGAGAAAGACGGCCGATCCTCCGTCGAGCAGGATCCGGAGATAGAGATCGAGGTCGAGGACGATGTCGTAGCCGGGGCGGAACCCATGCCTACGCAACGACTCACCGCGGAAGACGCAGCTCGGAAAGATCATCCAGTTGCCGTGCAGCAGGGATGTGGCGAGCTCCTCCCCACGCATCTGCCGCACCCCGTCGACCCTGGGCCGGGTCCAGCCCTTGACCCGGTCGACGAGGGGAAGGACCCGCCGGCCACGGTGGTCGATCACGGCGGCCCCGGTGTGGAACCACGACGCCTCCGGGAACCGAGCGGCGACCTGCCGTGCCCGCCTCACGAAGTGGGGCAGCAGGCGGTCGTCGGCGCCGAGCAGCACGACGAGATCGGCCGTCGACTCGTCGACGCAACGCTGGAAGTTGCGGTTGATCCCGAGCCGTCGAGGGTTGGGGAGATAGCGGATGCGGTCGTCCTCCAACGCGGCGAGCCAGCCCGCGAGATCTCCGCTACGGCCCTCCTCGACGCCGTCGTCCAGGACCGTCAGGCGCCAACCGGGATCGTCCTGCTCGAGGACGCTGGTGACCGCCTCGCGGAGCAGCGGGCCATCGCCGTACACCGGAAGCATGATGTCGACACACTCAGGGCAACGGTGGGACCGCGGTGCATTCACTCTTCCAGACTATCGGGTCGGCTACGACCTTTCCCCAGAGCGCAACCGATCCGAAATGTTACTCACTGTAAGCGCTCGAACCACCAGACTCGACCGTCACCCCAAGATCCGCCCATCGAGGCTCTGTCTCGCAATGCCGACGCGGTCCGGATCCCGAGGTCCATCCGCTGGGGTGGCCCCCGGATCGAATCTCGCGTAGTTCAGTGCGAGGACGGTTCTGAGGAGGGAGCCCGCCGCGGTCTCTCGCTCTCGCAGCATGGGCTCGAGTTGCCCCCGGTCGGCGAACCAGTCCAGCACCCGGCAGCGATCAGCGCAGTAGTATGCAAGTGTTCCGATCTCACCAGGCGAGGCCACCGTGGCACCGTCGGGTATCCGAGCCGCGATCCGCTCGTACTGCGCCGGGCTCGCCCAGTTCGAGCCGAGCGGGGACCGCTCCCGTGGCAGACCGTCGTTCAGTACGGTCCCGGCCGTGACCGCCACGATGGCGCCGTAGGCCACGGCGAGGACAGCGAAGTCGTCGACCCGGGCACGAGCCACCGTGAGAGTCAGAAGCATACCGAGCCCGCCCACCAGCGGGGCGTAGTACCCCAGTGGAAAGGCGCGGTCCCTATCATCAGGAACGCAGCCCCGTGGGCGAGTGCGCCGACTCCGAGCACGAGACCCACCGGGCGCACCCTCGACCGGATCCAGAACGGTAGGGCCAGCAGCCCGATCGCCGCGGGAAGGACGGAGAGGATGACCGCGGACGGGAAGATGGGCTGCCACAGGAGAACCCCTGTCCCGTAGTTCCACTGGCCCCAGGTCAACCCGGCCTTCAGCAGCATGGTGTCGGGGACGGCCGAGTCGAGCCACAACCATGACAGGACGAACCACGGCAGAGCCGTCCCGGCCGCCGATACCGCAACCCGCCAGCCGTTCCGGCCGCCCGCGAGCACGCCCACCAGGCTTACCACCGCAAGATCAGGTCTGGTCAGCACGAGCAGACCGGCAAGGACTCCGCTCGCCCACCTCCGGCCGGCAACTGTGTAGTGAGCCAGCCCGAGCATGAGCGTGACAGCGAGATACGACTCCAGGCCCACCGTCGAAAGGAGAAGGGGCGAGGTCCCCAGAAAGGCGATGCCGAGCATTGGGGCGCGCCACCGCGGGATCCGCAACATCCGCCCGAGCCCGTCGAGCCAATGGCCGGCCAAGGCGAAGATCACGACGACCAGAACGCCCAGGCCTGCCATGGCGTCACCCGTGACTGCGGTTCCGGCACCGAGAAGGAGAACGTTCAGCGGCGACGTGGCCGTATTGCTGGGAAGACCCGGATACATCCCCCACTCGCCATGTAGGCCCAGGGTCCGGCCGTAGGTCAACGTGATGTAGGCATCGTCGACCAGCGAAGAATGGGTAAGGCCGAAAACCAGGAGCCCCGCAACCGCTCCGAGTGCCGTTGGCATCTGCGCTCGTACCCGCAACGCGGGCATCTCGAGGGGCGTCCGCCGTCGTCGTTGTGAGGCTGACGCTTGATGACGCCATTCCCGATCCCACGTCGAAGGCCGCTGTCTGACCCGCACAGTTGACGCTGAGTCCTCCATGCCAAGAGTGTCTGCCCGAGTCGGCACTCCCGCCGCTCACTCGCGGGGCACGTTTCGGTGACTCAATCGACCAGGACGGCAAATCCGGTCGAGCGGGCCTCGGGGACTTCGAACGGCGTCTCAGCCGGTCTGGAGGATCAGAGGTAGACGGCGAGGGTCAACATTGCCACCCACGCCACCGCCAGCACCTGCAGCACCCGGTCGCCCAGGGCGATCTCCTCGGGCTCTCCGCCGTTGCCGTTGTCGACGTCCACGGCGTAGCGGAGGACCGCGACGACGAAGGGGACGATGGAGATCACCGACCACACCGAGTTGTGGTGGGCCTCGCGGATCTCGAAGGCCCAGAGGCCGTAGTCCATCACCAGCACGGTGGCCGAGAGGCCCCAGACGAACCGCAGGTAGGACGGGGAGTAGGACTCCAGCGACTTGCGGATCTTCGCGCCGGTGCGCTCGGCGAGCATCATCTCGGCGTAGCGCTTGCCGGAGACCATGAACAGCGAGCCGAAGCCCGCGGCCAGGAGGAACCACTGCGACAGCGGGATCCCGGCGGCCACGCCGCCTGCGATCGCGCGCATCAGGAAGCCGGAGGCCACGATGCAGATGTCCAGCACCGGCTGGTGCTTGAGCCAGAAGCAGTACGCCAGCTGCACCACGACGTACACGGCCAGCACGATCAGCAGCTGCACCGAGGCGAACAACGACAGCACGATCGCCGCCGCGAAGGCCACGGCCGCGACCACGTAGGCCACCGGGACGGGCACGATCCCCGCGGCGATCGGGCGGTTCTTCTTGGTCGGGTGGGCGCGGTCGGCGACGACGTCCTTGGCGTCGTTGACCAGGTAGACGCCCGACGCGGCCAGCGAGAACGCGACGAAGGCGATCAGCAGCTTGATCGCCACCGAGCCCTCGAACAGGTCACCGGAGGCGAACGGCGCGGCGAGGACCAGGACGTTCTTGACCCACTGCCGCGGCCGCATCGTCTTGAGGACGCCTGCCGCGAGACCCATCGGAGTCCGCTGCGGGGTGGGCTCCACGGAGGTCGGGACGTCGGTGCTGGTCATGAACGCTTCTTCCGGGTCAGGCGCGGGATGACGCGCCGGGCGACGAGGCCGACGCCGGCGCCCAGGCCCACGCCCGTCGCCACGTCGGTGGGGTAGTGCACGCCCAGGACCAGCCGGGACACCGCCATGACCGGCACGACGGCCAGCGGTGCCCGCGACCGCAGCAGCCCGCCGTAGAGCACGGCGGCGGCGGTCGTGGAGGTGGCGTGCGAGGAGGGGAAGGAGAGCCGGCTCGGGGTGCTCACACCGACCCGGACCGAGGGATGGTCCGGCCGGGGCCTGCGCACCACCCGCTTGACCCCGATGGAGGCGCCGTGGGCGAACGCGACGGCGGCCGCGGACCACAGCCACTCGGCGCGCCGCGGCCGGTCGACGGCCGCGCCGACCGCCCCCAGGGCGAGCCAGCCCAGGGCGTGCTCACCGAAGTGCGACATCCCCCGCGCGGCGGCCACGGCCTGCGGGGAGCCGACCGCCTCCTGCACGGCGGCGAGCGCCCTGACCTCGGCGGGGATGGCCGCGACCCGGGGGGCGACGTCGGGGACGGCAGGCACGTCGAGCGACCGGTCGGTCACGGAATGGCCTCCTCGCGCGCGCGACGAGGAGGTCGCAGGGCGCAGGTCTGCGGGTGTTACGGGCCGCCATGCTACGCGGGACCCCCGCGCGGCCCGGGAGCGACGCCCCGCCACGGGCCCCGGCGCTGGTCAGAACCAGCGTTCGAGGACGAGGGCCACGCCGTCGTCCGCGTTGGTGGCGGTCACCTCGTCCGCGGTCTCGAGGACCTCGGCGTGGGCGTTGCCCATTGCCACCCCGTGCCCCGCCCAGCGGAGCATCGCGAGGTCGTTGGGCATGTCCCCGAACGCGACGACCCGGTCGGCGGGGACCCCGTACAGCGCGGCCACCTCGGCCAGCCCGGTCGCCTTGGTGACCCCCCGGGGCGCGACCTCGACCAGGCCGCCCGGGTGGGAGAACGTGAGGTCCACGCTGTCCCCGACGAGTGGGGCGAGCGCCTCGACCATCGCCTCGCTCCCCCGGTCCACGCTCCGGACCAGCAGCTTCACCGCGGGCCGGGCCAACAGCCGGGCGCGCTCCTCCGTGGGCGGGCCGTCGCCGGGCCAGGCGTGCTCGTAGTCCGGCTCGGCCACGAACTGGGCGGCGTGGTCGCTGAACGCGCTCTCCCCCACCCGCTCGACGCCGAGGGTCGCGCCCGGCAGCGCCCGCGCGACCGCCGCGGCGAGCCGCCCGAGGTCCTCCGCGGACAGCGCGTGGGCGGACACGACGCGGTCCGCCTCGACGTCGTAGAGCACGGCGCCGTTGGCGCAGACGGCGTACCTCACGACGCCGAGCTGGGTCGCCACCGGCGGGATCCACCGGGGTGGGCGGCCGGTGACCAGCACGAACGGCACACCCTCCGCCACCGCGCGGCCGATCACGCCCGCGGTGCGGGGGGTGACGGCGCGCTCGGGGTCGAGAAGGGTCCCGTCGACGTCGCTGGCGACCAGCCGGGGGGCCTCCATCAGCCGCGTCGCAGGACGAAGGCGTGGGGCAGCAGATCGTCCACGGTGAAGGTGCGGACCCCGCCGTCGGCGGTCGCGATGTGGACGTCCGCCTTGGGGGCGAGCTCGGCGAGCCACTGCCGGCAGGCGCCGCAGGGCATCACCTCGCCCAGCGGGCTGTCGGGCGCGGCGTCGACGCAGGCGACCGCGATCGCCCGGATCCCCTCGCCGTCCCCCTCCGCGAGGGCCCGCGACAGCGCCGCCCGCTCCGCGCAGAGCGACAGCCCGTAGCTGGCGTTCTCGACGTTCGCCGCGGTGTGCACCCCGGTGGCACCGAGCACGGCGGCGCCCACCCGGAAACCGGAGTACGGGGCGTGGGCGAGTTCGGCGGCCGCTCGGGCCGAGGAGACGAGGCCCGCGATGGCGGGATCGGTCCCGCGCTCGCTGTCGCCCACTGTCCTCCCCCGGATCAGCTGCCCTCGTCGAGGGAGAGCACCTGGTGCACGGCCTTCGCGCAGGACACTAGCACGCTGTTGACCTCCTCAGAGTCGAAGCCGAGCTCCGCGAGGGTGCGCGTGGAGTCGATCGAGATCGTCCCCAGCGGGGGCGGCGCCGGTCTCGATCGCGATGATCGGCTCGCCGACGTTCACCGTGTCCCCGGGCCCGGCGAACAGCTCGCCCACCGTCCCCGCGTACGGCGAGGGCAGCTCCACCACCGCCTTCGCCGTCTCGATCTCGAGCAGGATCTGGTTGACCACGACGGTGTCGCCGGGCGCGACCTGCCAGGCCACGATCTCGGCCTCGGTGAGGCCCTCGCCGACGTCGGGCATCCGGAAGATCTCGGGCATGTCAGTACTCCAGGGCGCGGTCGACGCCGTCGAGCACGCGATCGAGGTCCGGCAGGAAGTCCTCCTCCAGCCGCGACGGGGGATAGGGCGCGTCGAAGCCGGTCACCCGCAGGACCGGCGCCTCGAGGGAGTGGAAGCACTCCTCCTGCACCCGCGCCGCGACCTCGGAGGTCACGGACGTCTCGGGTGGGGCCTCGGACACGACGACCAGCCTGCCGGTGCGCCGCACCGACTCGAACACGGGGCCCAGGTCGAGCGGGGAGAGCGTCCGCAGGTCGATCACCTCGAGGGACCGCCCCTCCTCCGCGGCGGCCACGGCGGCCTCCAGGCAGGTCTTCACCAGCGGGCCGTAGCAGGCGACCGTGACGTCGGACCCGGCCCGCACGACCCGCGACGAGTAGAGCGGCGCGGGCGCGGAGTCGGACACGGCACCCTTCTCCCAGTACCGCCGCTTGGGCTCGAAGAAGATCACCGGATCGTCGGCGGCGATGGCTTGCCGGATCATCCAGTGGGCGTCGTCCGGGTTCGAGCAGGCCACCACCTTCAGGCCCGCGACGTGCGCGAACAGCGCCTCCGGGGACTCGCTGTGGTGCTCGACGGCGCCGATCCCGCCGCCGAACGGGATCCGCACGACCACCGGCATCGGCACCTTGCCCTGCGAGCGGTACCGCACCTTGGCCAGCTGCGAGACGATCTGGTCGTACCCGGGGAACACGAACCCGTCGAACTGGATCTCGCACACCGGCCGGAACCCGCGGATCGCGAGACCCACCGCGGTGCCGATGATCCCGCTCTCGGACAGTGGGGTGTCCAGCACGCGCTGCTCGCCGAAGTCCTTCGCGAGCCCGTCGGTGACCCGGAAGACCCCGCCCAGCTTGCCGACGTCCTCGCCCATCACCAAGACCCTGGGGTCCTCCTCCATCGCCGCGCGCAGCCCGGAGTTCAGCGCCTTGGCCAGCGTCGTCGTGCTCACGATGCCTCCCCCGAGAAGCTCGCGTGGTACTCGAGGTACGCCGCCTTCTCCGCCTCCAGCTGGGGCGAGAGCTCGGCGTAGACCTCGGAGAACATCCGCTCCGGGCCCGGGTCCGGCATGGCCAGGCAGAAGGCGCGGAACCGGGCGGCGAGCTCGTCGGACTCCTCCTGGACCGAGTCGAAGAACTCCGGTCCGACGCCGAGCTCCCGCACCAGGTTGACCCGCACCCGCTCGATGGGGTCCTTCAGCTTCCACAGCTCCAGCTCGTCGGCGAGCCGGTAGCGGGAGGGGTCGTCCGACGTCGTGTGGGCGTCCATGCGGTAGGTGAACGCCTCGATCAGGACCGGCCCGTTGCCCGTCCGACACTCCTCGAGCGCCCAGCGGGAGACCGCGAGGCAGGCGAGCACGTCGTTGCCGTCCACGCGGACGCCCGGGAAGCCGTAGCCGCGGGCGCGCTGGAACAGCGGCACCCGGGTCTGCTTCTCCAGCGGCACGGAGATCGCCCACTGGTTGTTCTGGCAGTAGAAGACGACCGGGGCGTCGAACGCGGCGGCCCAGACGAACCCCTCGTGCACGTCGCCCTGCGAGGTGGCGCCGTCGCCGAAGAAGCACATGGTGGCCTCGGCGTCCGGGCCGTCGCCGACCTTCCCCTCGAAACGCTGGCCCATCGCGTAGCCGGTCGCGTTGAGGCACTGGTTGCCGATGACGATCGTGTACAGGTGGAACCGGGCCTCGATCGGGTCCCAGGACCCGTGGTCGGTGCCGCGGAAGATGCCCAGCAGCTCCGTCGGGTCCACGCCGCGGCACCAGGCGACGCCGTGCTCCCGGTAGCTCGGGAACGCCATGTCCCGGGCGGTGAGCGCCCGGCCGGCGCCGATCTGCGCGGCCTCCTGGCCGAGCAGTGGCACCCAGATCCCGAGCTGGCCCTGCCGCTGCAGGGCGTTGCCCTCCCGGTCGAACCGGCGGGTGAGCACCATGTCCCGGTAGTAGCCCTGCAGCTCGGCGACCCCGACGTCGGCCGCCCAGGAGCCGAACCGTTCGTCGTCCACCCGCACGCCCTCGGGCGTCAGCAGCTGGACGAGCTCGGGGCCGCCCTCGTCCGTGCCCTTGAGGCCGGACAGGACGTGTTCGCGGCTGGGGGCGGATCGGGGATCGGTCGGGACCCAGCTCTGGGGATCGGACACGCGTACCTCCTCGTGCTCACTCCGGCACAGGGGTGGCGTGCCGGACGGGACGCCGGCAGCGGTCCACTCGGGTGGGTGGGCCGCCCCGCACCGGGCGTCCTCGCTGAGCCGATAGTGGCACGGGACACGTGCGGAGGGGGATCGCGCGCGACAACACGATCGCACCGGAGGTCGTGGGGACGGTGCGGGTGATCGTTCGGCCTCCGAAGCTCGGACCTGCTCCAGACCTGCCCCGACCTGCTCCGGACATGGCACGGGCCCGGCACCACGAGGGTGCCGGGCCCGGTGGGCCGAGCTCAGTAGCCGCGGTTCGGGGTGGTCGGCGGCTCGCCGTACCCCTTGCGGATGCCCGCGGCACCCTTCGCCTTGTCCGCGGCGCCGTGGATCTGGCCGGAGTACTTGCCCTTCGTCTGCTTGTCGACGAACTGGGCGGCCTGGTCCACGTACTTGCCCGCCTGCTCCGGGTTCTTCTGTGCGTACCGGCGCGCGGCCTCGGCCGCACCCGCCAGTACGGCCAGCTTCTTGAACATGCCCGCCATCTCGCGATCCCTTCGTCCAGCGTCATCCGGTCCAACGCCCGAGATGTCCATCCGGGTTCCCGTATGACCGACGGGTAACACCTCGGTCCTCCGAGCTGCCTCCGCGCCCGAAGGGTGCCAGCATCCCCCCAACCGCGCCGGGCGAGGAGTCCGGTTCGTCGTGTTCGGAGGTGCCCCGTGCGTGTTCGTCGCTTGACCCTGTCCCTGACCGCGGCTGCGCTCGCGGCCGTCCTGGCGGGCTGCGGGGGAGGTGGTGGGGGCGCGGAGGCCCCGGGCGGGGTGCAGCTCGTGGCTGAGGGGTCGCTCACCATGTGCACCCAGCTGCCGTACGACCCGTTCGAGTTCCGGCAGGGCGACGCCATCGTCGGGTTCGACGTCGACATGGTCGACCTGGTCGCGAAGAAGCTGAACGTGACCACCCAGATCATCGACACGCCGTTCGACACCATCCAGTCGGGCGCCGACCTGGACACCGGCAAGTGCGACATCGGCGCCGCCGCGATGACGATCACGGACGCGCGGAAGCAGAACATCGACTTCTCCGCCCCGTACTTCGACGCCACGCAGGCGCTGCTGGTCGAGACCGACGCCGGGATCACCGACCTCCCGCAGCTCACGGGCAAGCGGCTGGGCGTACAGAACAGCACCACCGGCGCGGACTACGCGGCGGCCAACGCCGCGGGCGCCGAGATCGTCACGTTCGAGGACCTGGGCCTGCTGCTCACCGCCGTGCAGACGGGCAACGTCGACGCGGCGATCAACGACAACGGCCCGCTGCTGGACTTCGCGAAGAAGAACCCCGGGCTCACCGTGACGAAGGAGTTCGACACCGGCGAGCAGTACGGCTTCGGGGTGCGCAAGGGGAACACCGCGCTGGCCCAGGCGGTGAACGAGGCCATCGCGACCGCGAAGACGGACGGCACCTACACGCAGATCTACACGAAGTGGTTCGGCCAGGCCCCCGCCGCCGGTAGCTGAGCCCCGGGGTACCGGACATGGCCCTCACACCCCGGCAGCGCGCTCGCGTGAGCCGTGGGGTCCAGTACGCGATCGCGCTGGTGGTCGTCCTGGTCGTCGCGTTCGCGGCCGACTGGGGCGCCATCGGGCGGGCGTTCTTCGACGTCGAGGTCGCGGCGTCGCTGTTCCCCGACGTCATCGTGGTCGCGCTGAAGAACACCGTCGTCTTCACCGCGCTCGGCTACCTGCTCGCACTCGGGATCGGGCTCGTGGTGGCGTTGATGCGGCTGTCGTCCGTGCGCGTCTACCGGGCGGTCTCGTTCCTCTACGTCGAGGTGTTCCGCGGGCTGCCCGCGCTGCTGGTGGTGCTGTCCATCGGCGTCGGGATCCCGCTGGCGTTCGGCACGCTGCTCGACCACACCCTCTCGATCACGCTCGCGCTCGGGATCGTCGGCGGCGCGTACATCGCCGAGACGATCCGCGCGGGCATCCAGGCGGTGCCGCCGGGGCAGGTCGAGGCGGCCCGCTCGCTCGGCATGTCCCCGGCCCGCACGATGGTCTTCATCGTGTTGCCGCAGGCCTTCCGGACGGTGCTGCCGCCGTTGACCAACGAGCTGATCCTGCTGACGAAGGACTCCTCGCTGGCCTTCCTGCTGGGCACGACCCTGCAGCAGCAGGAGCTCGCCCAGTTCGGCCGCGCCGCGCTGAACCAGGTGCGCAGCCTGACCCCGCTGCTCGTCGTCGGGCTCTGCTACCTGGTGATCACCATCCCGCTGTCCTACCTGGCCAGACGGCTGGAGCGGCGGTACGGCAGCGCGCAGAAGGTGGAGGCCTAGTGCGCGAACCATGGGCACGGTGCCTGCGCGAGGCGCCGGACGAGCGAAGTGAGGCCGGGCGTTGAGCGCGATCTCGATCACGGGGCTGCACAAGTCCTTCGGCTCCACCGAGGTGCTGAAGGGGATCGACCTGGAGGTGGAGCGCGGCGAGGTGCTGTGCATCATCGGCGCCTCCGGGTCCGGCAAGTCCACCCTGCTGCGGTGCGTGAACCTGCTGGAGACGCCCACGAGCGGCACCGTGGTCGTCGACGGGCACGAGATGACCGACCCGGACTGCGACCTCGACAGGGCCCGCCGCTCGATCGGCATGGTGTTCCAGGGCTTCAACCTGTTCAGCAACTTCACCGTGCTCGGGAACCTCACGATCGCGCAGCGCCGCGTGCTGGGCCGAGAGCGCGCGGAGGCCGAGCGGATCGCCGTCGAGAACCTCGCCCGGGTCGGCCTGGCCGGGCGCGAGAACGCCCATCCCTCGCAGCTCTCCGGCGGGCAGCAGCAGCGGGTCGCGATCGCCCGGTCGCTGTCCATGCAGCCGGACGTCATGCTGTTCGACGAGCCCACCTCGGCCCTCGATCCCGAGCTCGTGGGAGACGTCCTCGACGTCATGCGGGGGCTGGCCGCCGAGGGCATGACGATGCTGGTGGTCACCCACGAGATCCAGTTCGCGCGCGAGGTGGCCGACCGGGTGCTGTTCATCGACGCGGGGGTGATCCACGAGATCGGCCCGCCGGAACAGGTGATCGGGAACCCGCAGCAGGAGCGGACCAGGGCCTTCCTCTCCCGGGTGCTGCATCCCGGAACCGGCGCGAAACCACCCGAATCGGACAGCGCCCCGGCGGGATGACACGATCGTGGGGTGCGGATCCGCGTCCACCCACCCCGCAGGCTCCGCCGGCTGCCGTCCCTCGGTGCCCTGCTCCCACTGGTCCTCGTGGGCGCGG
>NZ_JACBXB010000269.1 GCF_013870575.1 Pseudonocardia pini | reverse complement strand
ACCACGTCGCCGGGCTCTTCCGGCTCTGGTGGGTGCCGCCGGGCCGCTCCGCGGACCGCGGCACGTACGTCCACTACGACGCCGAGGCGATGCTCGCCGTCCTGACCCTCGAGGCCGCGCGGGCGAACGCGGCGGTGGTCGGGGAGGACCTGGGGACCGTCGAGCCCGAGGTGACCGAGGCGCTGCACAGCCGGAACATGTTGGGCTCCACCGTGTTGTGGTTCGCCCGCGACCTCGATGACCGGCTGCTGCCGCCCGGCGAGTGGCCCGAGGAGGCCGTCGCCACGATCTCCACCCACGACCTGCCGACGGCCGCGGGCTTCCTCACCGGCGAGCACGTCCGCGCCCGCGCGGACCTGGACCTGCTCGACGACGTCCCGGCCGAGGAGCGCAAGGCCGCCGCCGACCGGGCGGAGCTGGTCGACCTCCTCGTCGCCGAGGGGGTCCTCGACTCCGCGGCGACCCCGGACGAGCGGATCGTCGTGGCGATGCACGCCCTGCTCGCGCGCAGCCGCTGCCGGTTGGTGCTGGCCAGCCCGTACGACGTCGTCGGGGAGACCCGGCAGCCCAACCTGCCCGGGACCGTGGACGAGTACCCCAACTGGCGGCTGCCGCTGCCCGTCTCGCTGGAGGAGCTGCAGAGCGATCCCCGGGTGACGGAGGTGGTCGCGGCATTGCGCTCGGGGGATCGCTGAGGCGAGGATCACAGCATGCCCCTCAGTGCCGAGGCCTCGACGATCGCCGACCGCGCCGCGGACCTGCTCTGGTCCAGCTGGCAGGCAGGCGACGTGCTCGACGAGCTGCCCGACGACCTCCGACCGCACGACCACGAGGCGGGCTGGGCGATCCAGCAGCGCATCGGTGACAGCGCGGGCCCCGGCTACGGCTGGAAGATCGCGGCGACCTCCGCGCCGAGCCAGGCGGTCATCGGGATCGGGACACCGCTGCCGGGGCGGCTGTTCGACCGCTTCCGCTTCGCGCCCGGGGACACGCTCCCGTTCGCAGGCCTGCACATGCGGGTGGTCGAGGCGGAGTTCGCGTTCCGGATGGCCGCCGACGTCGGCCCCGACCCGACCCGCGAGGAGGTCCTCGCGGCGATCGGCGCGATGCACCTGGCCATCGAGGTCCCCGACTCCCGGTTCGCCGACTACTCCCACGCGGGCAGCGCGCAGCTGATGGCGGACGTCGCCTGCGCGGGCCAGTTCGTCCTCGGCCCCGAGGTCCCGGGCTGGGAGCAGCTCGAGCTGTCCACAACGGGGACAGCCCTGTGGATCAACGGCGAGCGGGCGGCGGAGGGCCGCGGCGCCGAGGTGATGGGCGACCCGCGGACGGCGCTGGTCTGGCTCGCCGAGGAGCTCGCCCACCTGGGCACGGGCCTGAAGGCGGGCGAGATCGTGACCACCGGCTCCACCACGGACGTGCCGACGATCTCGGCGGGCGACCGCGTCCGCGCCGAGTTCGGCGACCTCGGCCAGGTGGAGATCAGCTTCCGCTGACCACAGCGGCAGCCCCGTCGCCCGACGCCCCCCAGGCACGCCGCCGGCCGAAGATCGCACGTTTCGTGCTCTCAGCGCGCCAAGATCGCACGTTTCGTGCTCTCAGCGCGCCAAGATCGCAGACTGCGTGCACTCAGCGCTGCCACCACCGCACTGAGTGCACGCTATCGGCGATCTTGAAGCGCGCTCGCGCGTCGGACAGGTTCAGACCGTGAAGGACAGCGTGCTGGGCTCCTCGCGGCGCAACGCCGCCACGTGCGCATCGACGGTCGTCATGTCGTGCAACGGAGTGCCCTGCGCCATCCCCGCCAGCAACGCCTGCTCCGCGCGCTCGATCTCCTCGGCCGCGTCGATCGCCGCGGCGAACCGCTCTCGCGGGCCGACGACGAGGCCGTCGTCGTCCCCCACGACGAGGTCGCCCGGCGAGACCCGGACCCGGCCCAGCAGCACCTCCCGCCCGAAGGTCCCGGGATCGCGGGTCGTGCCGGACATCGGCGTGGTGCCCCGCGCGTGCACCGGCAGGCCGATCCGGCGCAGCCCGCGCAGGTCCCGGCAGTAGCCGTCGATCACGATCGCGGCGATCCCGCGGCGCACCGCCTCGGTGGCGAACAGCTCGCCGGAGACCGCTTTCCTCAACGAGTTCGTGGCCACCACCAGCACCGACCCCGGCTCGGCCGCGCGCAGCGCGACCAGGACCGGGAGGTGGTCGTCGTAGGCGAGGAGGGTGAACGCGGGGCCCGCGAACGAGACCTCCGGGACCATCGCCCGGATCGCCGGGTCGACGACGGCGAGGCCCTTGTCGGCGTCGCACAGCGAGGAGACCTGCACGGCGCGGAGCCGCTCGACCAACGTGTCCATGCCCCCATCCTGCTCCCGCAAGCCTTGACTTGCACGTCTGCCTAGTGCAATCTCGGGCTTGCACATCAATCGAGGAGGACACCATGGACACCATCACCCGCGAGATCACCGTCGATGCCGCCCGCACCCGGGTCTGGGAGGTCATCACCGAGGCCACGCACCTCGGCCGCTGGTTCGGGGACGCGGGCGCCGAGATCGACCTGCGGCCGGGCGGCAGGCTCACGCTCAGCTTCGAGGGCCACGGGACGAGCGTCGGCCGCGTCGAGCGCGTCGAGAAGCCCGCGGCGTTCAGCTTCCGGTGGGCCCGCACGCGGGAGAACGAGCCGGCGCCGGGGGACGAGACACTCGTCGAGTTCACCCTGACCGAGACCGCGGACGGGACGCTCGTGCAGGTCCGGGAGAGCGGCTTCGCGAGCCTGACGGGGGACGCCGCGGGCTACCGCCGGGGGAACGTCGAGGGCTGGGCGGCGAAGACCGCGGAGCTGCAGCGGTACCTGGAGACCGTGTCGGCATGAGCGGTCGCGTCGACGGCGGAGCACTCGCGGCCCTCGCCGACCCCACCCGCCGTGACCTGCTCGAACGTCTCGCGCGGGGCGAGGCCAGCGCCACCACGCTGGCCCGCGGGCTCCCCATCAGCCGCCAGGCCGTGGTGCAGCACCTCTCGGTGCTCGACGCCGCGGGCCTGGTCCGCTCGGACCGGCACGGGCGCGAGGTCCGTTGGTCCCCCCGCCCGGACGGGCTGATCGCGGCCGCGTCCTGGCTCACCGGGATCGCGGACGAGTGGGACCGCAGGCTGGCCGCGATCAAGGCGATCGCGGAGGAGTAGCGGTCAGCGGACCGTCGAGAGCGCGCCCGGCACGATGTCGACGCGCGCCTCGACGGCCGCCTCGAGCTCCAGGACCTCGCCGTCGATCTGTGCCGGCATCGGGTCGATGGTCCTGAAGGCGTACTCGCGCACGCTCGGCTGGGGCCCGAGCCCGCGGAGCGCCGCCTTCGCGGCGGTGAGTGCAGTGCGCAGCTTCGAGTGGTGCTTCACGAGCACGACCTCGAACACGCCGTCGTCCGGGCGGGCGTCCTCGGCGACGGTGGCGAACTTGGCCATCTCGGCGATGTTGGCGAAGACCAGGCTGTCGAAGGTCTCGCGTCGCCCGTCGACCTCGATGGCGAAGGGGTGGAACCGCGAGAACGCCCGGATGGTCGTGACGACCTCCTTGAGCGATCCCTTCCCGCCCTGCTCCAGCTCGAGCGCCACGACGGGGGTGATCCCCAGGCCGATGTAGGAGTGGGCGTATCGCACCTCGCCGTCGACGGTGAGGCGCAGGACGTCGAGCGTGGAGGTGGTGCCGTCCACGATCGCGTCGAGCAGCGGACGACGGCCCACGACGCGGCGGTGGTCGTTCGCGTTCCCCGCCGCCAGGACTGCGGCCGACGCAGTGGTCTCCCCGGCCTTCAGGACGCCGTCGACGACCTCGTTGTACCCGCCGTCCCCGCTCACGGACACGATCAACGGCGACCCGGAGACGGCCTCCTCGCGCGCGATCTCCCGCGCGTGCCCGGCGTGCTCGGTGGGCCGCAGGTCGACGGGCAGGTGTGCGGCCCGGTCGGCCAGCCCGGACTTCAGCTCCTCGGCGCGCTCCTGTGCGTCCCCGGTGGAGTTGGGGTTGAAGACCACCACGACACGATCGAAGGCATGCGCCACGTGCGAAGACTATCCCGTTCGCACGTGGACGACCGGTTCTGCGGTCCGTTCCCGCAGACCCAGGGTGGTGATGGCCGCCACCACCACGAGGAGCCCGATCCACTGCGTCGCGCTGGGGTCGACACCCAGGAACGCGATCCCGAGGACCGTGGCGGTCGCGGGGAAGGCGAGCTCGGCGAGGGTCGCGCGGGCGGCGGGCGTGACCTTGAGCGCGAGGTAGTAGAGGACCAGGGCGAGCAGCCCCGGGATCAGCGCGAGCAGCACCAGCGGCAGGACCTGCGAACCGGTGATCGCGACCGGGGCACCCTGCACCCCGAGGATCACCGCCGACGCAGGCAGCCCGATCGCGAACCGCAGCACCGTGACGTCCTTCGGCGAGGTCCGGACCCCGACCATCCGGCCGAGCACCGTCCCCAACCCCCACAGGACGGCCGCCCCGACGGCCAACCCGGCGGCGCTCAGCTCGCCCACCTGGGCGGCGAGCGGATCGGGGAAGGCCACCAGCCACGCCCCGACCAGCGCCGGGACGGCGATGAGCCAGTACGTGCCGCGCACCCGTTCACCGAGCAGCATCGCCGCCGCGGCCACGGCCACCAGGGGCTGCAGCTTCTGCAGGACGAGCGGGGTCAGCGCGTCCCCCGTCGCGAACGCCGCGGTGAACAGGGCGGTGGCGAGCGCGCTGGCCCCCGCCCCGATGACGACGATCGCGATGCGGTCCCGCACCGACGCCGCCCGGAACGCCCGCCACGCCGAGGGCAGGAAGGGCACCAGCACCACCACGGCGATCAGGTGCTCCCAGAACACCACCGTGGCCGCGGGCAGCGCTCCCGCGAGCGGGGCGCGCAGCAGTCCGTCGGTCCCCCAGAAGGCGGCGGCGATCGCCACGAGCCAGGTCCGGTCGCGCGTCACTGTCGTCGGCACTGACGGCACAACCCCGTCGACGGTGGATCTATGCCGCTCGCTGCTGTCACGATGGGGCAATGGAGTCCACCCGCCTCGACCGTTGGCTGTGGTCCGTCCGGCTGGCCAAGACCAGGTCCGACGCCGCGGCCGCCTGTCGGGGAGGGCACGTGCGCGTCAACGACCGGCCCGCCAAGCCCGCCACGCCGGTGCAGGCAGGCGACTCGGTCCGAGCCCGGGTGTACGACCAGACGCGGATCGTGCAGATCACCAAGGTGATCCAGAAGCGCGTCGGCGCCCCGGAGGCACAGGCCTGCTACCTCGACCACACGCCGCCGCCCCCACCCAAGGAGGGCCGCCCGGTCTTCGCCGTGCGCGAGCGCGGCTCCGGCCGCCCCACCAAGCGCGAGCGCCGCGCCCTCGACCAGCTCGGAGCCCTTCGCCCACCCCGCTGACCCTGTGAGCGCCGATAGTCGCTCTAGCGACTATTGCGCTCACGACCGGGGCCCGTGGCTCCGCCCCTCGCGCGGCGTGGGAGAGGATGGGGCCATGTACGACCTGCTGTTCCAGCACGTCCTGCGCCGGATCCCCGCCGAGCCGATCCACGGGGTCGCGTTCGGCGCGATCCGCGGTGTGGCGGGTGTGCCGCTCGTCGGGCCGCGGGTGGGCAGGCTCCTCGCCGCGTCCGACCCGGTGCTGCAGACGCGCGTGTTCGGAGTCGACTTCCCGAACCCGCTCGGGCTCGCCGCCGGGTTCGACAAGGACGCGCGCGGGCCGATCGCGCTGAGCAGGCTCGGCTTCGGGTTCGTGGAGCTCGGCACGATCACCGCCCGGCCCCAGCCCGGCAACCCGAAGCCGCGGCTCTTCCGGCTCCCCGCCGACAAGGCGCTCGTGAACCGGATGGGGTTCAACAACTCCGGGGCCGACGCCGTGGCCGCCCGACTCGCCGCGCTGCCGGCCGAGAGCCGTCCCGTGCTGGGTATCAACATCGGCAAGAGCAAGGTCGCGCGGCCGGACGAGGCCGTCGCAGACTACCGCTACAGCGCCCGTGCCCTGGGCCGTTTCGCGGACTACGTGGTCGTGAACGTCAGCTCGCCCAACACACCCGGGCTGCGGGATCTCCAGCAGGTCGGCGTCCTGTCACCGTTGCTCGAGGCCGTGCGGGAGGAGCTCGTCGCCTCGGTGCCGGGCCGGACGGTCCCGCTGCTGGTCAAGATCACGACGGATCTCGCCGAGGACGACGTTGCCGCTGTGGCCGACATGGCCTTGAGACTCGGGCTCGACGGCGTGGTCGCCACCAACACGACCGTCTCCCGTTCCGGCCTCCGGACCCCTGCCGCCGAGGTGGAGGCCCTGGGTGCAGGCGGGGTCTCCGGCCTGCCGCTCGCCCAGGCAGCGCAGGAGGTCGTCGGGCGGCTGCGTGCCACCCTCGGCCCCGATCGCACCATCATCTCCGTGGGCGGCATCTTCACGGGCGAGGACGCCTACCGGCGGATCGCCGCCGGCGCGTCGCTCGTGCAGTCCTACACCGGCTTCATCTACGGCGGCGGCACCTGGCCGCGCAGGCTGAACACCGAACTGGCCGCCCTGTTGCACGACAACGCCCACCCCAGCGTGGCCGCCGCCGTCGGAACCGCCGACTGACGCCGCATTATGGAGCCATAACTGTCTTCTTCTGGGGCCGCCGCGACCGTTGTGGCTCCATAATGCGCACCGGGTCGAGAACACGAGAAAGCCCCGGAGCACATGCTCCGGA
>NZ_JACBXB010000268.1 GCF_013870575.1 Pseudonocardia pini | reverse complement strand
TGCGGAGGCCGGGGGCCCGGGTCGTGGTGCGGCCCTCGGGCACGGAGCCGAAGCTGAAGGCCTATCTGGAGGTCGTGGAGGAGCCCACCGAGGACCTGGACGCCGCCCGGGAGCGCGCGGACACGAGGATGGCGGGGCTCCGGGAGGAGGTCGACTCGTGGCTGTCCTCCTGATCGTCCACCACACGCCGTCGCCCGCCTGCCAGGAGCTGCTCGACGAGGTGCGGCGCGGGGCGTCCGACCCGGAGATCACCGGGGTGGAGGTGCGCACGCGGGCGGCGCTGGCGGCGACGGCGTCGGACCTGCTGGCGGCCGACGCGGTCGTGCTCGGCACCCCCGCGAACATCGGCACCATGTCCGGTGCGCTGAAGCACTTCTTCGACCAGGTCTTCTACGTCTGCGGCGAGGACACCCGCGGGCTGCCGTTCGGCCTGTACGTGCATGGCAACCAAGGCGTGGAGGGGGCCGTGCGAGACGTCGGGCGGATCACCGACGCGATGGGGTGGACCCAGGCGGCGCAGACCGTCGAGGTCATGGGCGCGCCGGACAGGGCCGCGCGTGAGGCCTGCTGGGAGCTGGGAGCCGTGCTGGCGGCCGGGATCAGCCCGTGACCGGCTCGATCGGGGCGGCACGGCGGGCGGCGAGCCAGCCCGTGATCTCGGTCGTCCACATCGCGGCGATCTTGTCGTAGCCCGTGGCGTTGGCGTGCAGCGCGTCCGTGAAGTCGGTGGCGGACAACAGCGTCGACGTGTCCACGAACTCCACCGACCGGCCCTGCGCGCGGTACTTCGCGACGATCCCGGGGGTCAGCCGGGCGAGCTCCGCGCGGTCCGCGAGGTGGGTGGGCAGCGCGGCCCAGATGCCGGCGACGATCACGTGGGTGCGCGGCGAGCCCGCGTAGACCTCGGCGAGCATCCGGTCGAGCCGCGCGGCGGCCGTGGCACCGGGGGCGCCGCTGTTCACGTCGTTGGTGCCCATGTGCAGCAGCACGACGTCGGGGTCCGCCGCCGCCACCCACCGTCTCGCCTGCGGGACCATCCGTTCCAGGGTCCAGCCGGAGTGGCCCTCGTTGTCCGGGTCCGCCATGCCTGCGGGCCCGGTGCGCTGGGATCCGACGTAGTCCACGCGGATGCCCTCGGCGAGCAGGTCGGTGTACAGCGGGCCGCGGTAGCCGGCGGTCGCCGGGCTGCCCACCCCCGCGGTGCTCGAGGCCCCCAGCGGCATCACCCGCAGCGGCAGGCCGGCGGTACCGAGCACGCTCTGCCCGGTGGTGCGCACGGAGGAGGGGATCGCGTCGTCCGCAGGCACGGCCACGAGCACCAGACCGACCAGCACCAGACCCGCCAGCGGGGCGCGGACGTGCCGCAGCCACCCCAACCCGCGCATCCCGTCTCCTCCCGGTCCCGAGGAGGAGATCTGTTTCAGCGGGCGCGGCGTTACGGGCCTGTCGTCACAGGTCTGTCACACCGCTGTGTCCTGCGCGTGACACGCGCGGGTCGGCCCAGACGGCGGCGTTCACCGGATCGGAGGTAATCTCCGCCACGTGCCACGGCCCAAGGTCCACGACGATGTGTTGCGCGCCAAGCTTCGCGCGCGTGCCGCGGAGCTGCTCAGCGAGCACGGGGTGTCCGGTCTGTCGCTGCGGACGCTCGCCTCGGAGGTCGGCACGTCGACGACCGCCGTGTACGCCCTCTTCGGCGGCAAGCCGGGTCTGATCAAGACCTTGGTCGACGACGCTTTCCGCAGGCTCCGCCGCACCCTCGACGACGTCCCGGCGGATCCCGATCCCGCCGCCCGGCTCGTCGCGCTCGGGGAGGCCTACCGCACCGACGCGCTGTGCGATCCCCACCTGTACGACGCGATGTTCGGCGGCGAGCACCTCGACGCCGAGTCCCGCGAGCTGCAGGAGGAGGCGTTCGAGCCGCTGGTCTCGGCGGTGGAGGCCGCGGTGGGCGCGAAGGTGCTCCGCCACGACGCGGACCCCGGCACGGTCGCCCTGGGCCTCTGGTCGGCCCTGCACGGCCTGGTCTCGATCCAGCTGCACGCCCACACACCCCGCGAGGTCGAGGACCCCGCCACCGCCGCCCGCGCCGTCCTCCGCGCCGCCGTGGACGGCTGGCGCCCCTTACCCCACCCGCGAGTCCCCCACCCCCGACGCGCGAGTCGGACACCACGGCCCGCGAGTCGGACAAGACAGCCCGCAGCCCGACACCGCGACCCGGCGAGTCCGACACCACAGCGCGCGAGTCCGACGACAACCCGCGAGTCCGACACCACAGCGCGCGAGTCCGACACCACAGCCCGCAAGTCCGACACCACGCCCCGGCGGGCCCGACCGGCCAGCGAGTCGGGCAGAGCGACTGCGAGTCCCCCACCCTCGACGCGCGAGTCGGACCTGGCAGCCCACGAGTCGGACAGAACAGCGCACGAGTCTCACATGGATGGGCGCCCCGCTGAGTCGTACAGGCCACCAGCGAGTCCCCACCCCGACACGCGAGTCCGGCTGACAACCCACGAGTCCGAGCCAACGGTCCGCGACCCGAGCCGGCAGCACGCGAGTCCTCCACTCCCGACCCGCGAGACGGGGTGGCGCGTGAGTCGGACGCGACGTGGCACAGGTCGGATCCGATAGCGCGAGTCGGACACGGCATCGTCGGCCACTGAACCACTTCAGCGGGCTCCCTTGCCGGCCGGCTGGAATCGAGGTGCCCCCTTGGCCTCTTCTACCGGAGGTGAGCCGGTCCATGATCGTCGCTCCGGAGCGCGGGACCGCGCTGGCCGCGGCTCCGGGTGCCGAGACGACGATCAACGAGCGTCTCCGGCCGACCTCACCCACCACCTTCGCCTCAACGCGGTCGCGGACTTGTCGAGCGACGGCTGGAGCGACGACTGAAGCCCGAACGAGTGCGCGTCAGTCCGACACGCGGGCCGGTCCGACTCATCGAGAACGAACGATCCGCGGGCTGCACTCTCCGAGTCGCGGGCTGTCCGATCCGAGACGCGCGACGGAAGTGAGGGGCTCGCGGGCCGCTGTGTCTTCGACTCCGGGCCGCCCTGTCCACCTGGCGGGCCGCCGTGTCCGCCTCGCAGGACCTGTTGTCCGACTCGCGCATCGGAAATGGGGGGCACGCGCGGGCCGCCGTGTCGGGCTCGCGCGCGATCCGGTCCGACTCCCGCCGTCTTGTCCGCGGGCTGTCCTGTCCGACTCGCGGGCTGTCCTGTCCGACTCGCGCGTCGGAAGCGCGGGACTCGCGGGCCGGCCATGTCCAACTCGCGAGCCGTGTTGTCCGACTCGCGCGTCGGAAGTGCGGGACTCGCGGGCCGCCGTGTCCGACTCGCGGGCCGTGTTGTCCGACTCGCGCGTCGGAAGTGCGGGACTCGCGGGCCGCCGTGTCCAACTCGCGAGCCGTGTTGTCCGACTCGCGCGTCGGAAGTGCGGGACTCGCGGGCCGCCGTGTCCGACTCGCGGGCCGTGTTGTCCGACTCGCGGGCCACCGTGTCCGACTCGCGGGCCACCGTGTCCGACTCGCGGGCCACCGTGTCCGACTCGCGGGCCACCGTGTCCGACTCGCGGGCCACCGTGTCCGACTCGCGGGCTGTCCTGTCCGCCTCGCGGGCCGGGTTGTCCGACTCGCGCGTCGGAAGTGCGGGACTCGCGGGCTGTCCTGTCGCCTCGTGGGCCGAGGTGTCCGACTCGCGCGTCGGAAGTGGGGGACTCGCGGGTTGGGTTGTCGGCTCGCGTCGGATGTGGTCAGACTGCGCCGAACTGGCGGTCTCCTGCGTCTCCCAGGCCGGGGACGATGTAGGCGGAGTCGTTGAGGCGCTCGTCGATCGCACCCGTCACCAGGCGGACCGGGAGGCCGCTCTCGGACAGGGTCCGCACCCCCTCGGGGGCGGCGAGGACGCAGACCGCGGTGACGTCGTCGGCGCCCCGGGCGGTCAGCAGCTGCACCGTGTGGACCATCGACCCACCCGTCGCGAGCATCGGGTCGAGGACGAACACGGGCCGCCCGACCAACGACTCCGGCAGGGACTCCATGTACGGGGTCGGCTGGTGCGTCTCCTCGTCCCGGGCCACGCCGACGAACCCGACCTGCGCCTCCGGGATCAGGCTCTGGGCCGCGTCGACCATGCCGAGCCCGGCGCGGAGCACCGGGACCAGGATCGGCGGGTGCGCCAGGCGGTGCCCCACGGTCCGGGCGACCGGGGTGTGGATCGGGAAGTCCGCGACACCGAAGTCCCGGGTCGCCTCCACCACCAGCAACAACGTGAGGTCGCGCAGCGCGGCGCGGAAGGAGGCGTTCTCCGTGCGCGCGTCCCGCATCGTCGTGAGGCGGGCGAGGGCGAGGGGGTGGTCGACGACGCGGACGTCCATGGCGCGGGACCCTACTGATCACGGCCCGGCCCGCACAGGGCACCTCCGGGCGATGTGAACGGTCAACCATCGTGGTCGAACGGTCACTCTCGGTCGTCGAACGGCGACTCGCGTACCGCCGCGGCACGACCCCCGAAAGCGGCTCGCCCCCGTCCGGGCAGGTCGACTGCGCACACGAGCAACCAAGATCATCTTTAACCGGTCCCGCGCGGTCACGCCGCGTACCCGAGAGTGGTCGGTGACACCAGTGATCATCCGGATCGTGCGCGCTGCGTCCCGGATCCCGGACCGACGGTGACGGCCGGACACTTTCACCTGACCCGAACGGGTGGTATGCCACGAAGACTGTCACGCCGGAGCCGCCACCGACGCTGTACTAGGTGACAAGGAGGTGATCCGGTGCCGGAGAACACGACCTCGGAGGAGCAGACCCTGGTGGCTGCCGCCGAGAAGCTCACCCAGTGCGACGGTTACGTGGTGCTCGCCGTCGACCCCCAGACCGGGGAGGTGGACGCGCACGGCCCGTTCGACGGGCTGACCGCGACCGTCAAGGCCGACCAGCTGCGTCGGGACTTCGACCGCGGTGGTCTCGAGGACGTCACCGTGGGCGTCGTCCGTCTGCACAGCTCCACCTGAGATTCCTGCCGGTGTCGGAGCCCCCGAGGTCCCGCACCGGCGCCCCGGACCCCCGCACGCTCCCCGACCCGCTCCCCGAGCCCAGGTCGGGGTCCCCTTCCCCGCGTGCGGCGTCCGGACCGTTCCGTGCTCGTCGGTGCGCGTCCCGCGGTGGGGACGCGACCGGCGGACGGGCCCCTGCGGGTGATCCGTCAGGAGACGCCCGGGCCGCGCCGCTAGCATCGCGGCGTGGCAAGCGACATCGTCCCCATCCAGCTCTCGCTCACCGAGGGCGACCTCGTCACGCTCTGGGCCCCGAAATGGCGTGAGGACGGCGAGGACTGGGAGGCGTTCCTCGGCGACGACGACGCGATCTTCGGCTTCCCCGAGGTCGCCCGGCTCGCCGCCTACGTGCGCACCGAGACCGAGCACGACCTCGTCGACCATCCGGCGTGGGCGGTGGTGCCCACCCTCACGGTCGCGGAGCTGACCCCCGAGGAGACCCGCCGCTTCGACGTCATCGGCGTCCCCGAGCTGGTGGCCGAGGAGCCGGACACCTGGACCATCGGCGAGCTGGCGGAGATCACCGAGATCGTCCGCTCGTTGGCGGACGTCTGCGACCTCGACGTCGTCCACGCGGTGCTCGACTCCACGCCCGGCTTCGCGCTGCTCGACCAGGGCACCCTCCCGTTCTCCGGACGCGAGGGCGACCGGCTGTGGACCCAGCTCGCCCAGACCGTCGCCGACCGGTGGGACGAGGTCGTCGACGCCCTCGACGCGATGACCGCCACCCCGGAGGTCGACGCGACCGCCCTCGCCCAGGCCGAGCGCGAGGCCGCGGCGCTGGCCGCCCGGCTCGCCGAGGCAGAGGAGCGGGTCGAGGCGGAGACGGCGGGCGAGGCGTCGGACGACGAGCTCGCCGAGGCCGACGAGGAGGCCGTCGAGGAGCAGGTGGCCGAGGACGAGGCGGACACCGGCCCCGTCGGCTTCTGGGAGGAGATCGGGATCGACCCGATCCGGATCACCACCTCCGCAGGCTCGATGGTGACCCTGCGGTGCTACCTGGACGACAAGGCCGTCTTCCTCGGCTCGGGCGGCCGGATCGACGCGTTCGACTCCGAGCGCGCGCTGGCCCGCTGGCTGGCCGACGGCGGCAAGGACGACAACGACCTCGTCGCCGCCTCCACGTGGCAGGACGTGCTCGACAAGGCCGCGGTCGGAGAGCTGACGGTGACCGTCGACCGGATGAACGACTACGTGCTGGTCGGGATCGACGAGGACATCGCCCAGGGCACCCTGGAGGTCGACCCGACGCAGCTCGAGCTGGCCTCGGAGCTGGTGCTCGACGTCGCCGAGTGGGCGGGCGACCCCGCCCCGGCCCGCGCGCTGGCCGAGTCGGAGAGCCTCGGCTGGCTGGTGTCGTTCGTGATCCGGCCGAACCCGACCCGCCTCGCCCCGAGCCCCCCGTTCGACGCCGAGGCCGCCCGTTGGCGCGAGCTGGTCCAGGCCACCGAGGCCCGCTTCCGCACCCCCTGACCGCATGGTGAGCGGCTGGGTCAGGCTCGGGCGGCCACCAGGGCGAGCTGGGTGCGGTTCTGCAGGTCCGGCTTCGCCAGGGCGCTCGACACGTACCCCTGCACCGTCGCCTCGGTGAGGTGCAGCCGCGCCCCCACCTCGGCGTTCGAGCAGCCCTCCGCGAGCAGCCGCGCGACCTCGCGCTCACGGTCGGAGAGGGCGGCGAGCCTGCGGCCGGCGTCGTCGCGCCC
>NZ_JACBXB010000267.1 GCF_013870575.1 Pseudonocardia pini | reverse complement strand
CGCCGGGCAGCAGGCGCAGGGTCGCGCCGGACAGCGCCACCTTGCGTGCGTGGCCGCGGCCGAAGGCGACGTCGAGGCCCTCGATCTCCAGGATCGGCTGTCCTGCTCGGGTGCGGGGCTCAGACACGGTTCAGCTCCTCGGTGGGGAGCACGGCGTCGGCCGTCGTCCCCAGGTAGCGCTCGAGCCCGTACTGCTCGTGCTCGGCGACGAGCAGCCGGGTGTAGGCCTCCTGCGGGTCGTGCAGGATCCGGGCCGTGGGCCCCTGCTCGACGACGTGGCCGTCGCGCAGGACGAGCACCTCGTCGCACAGCTGGGCCACCACGGCGAGGTCGTGGGAGACGAGCACCAGGGCCAGCCCGAGCCGCTCGGTGAGCTCGGCGAGCAGGTCGAGGATCTCGGCCTGCACGGTGGCGTCGAGCGCGGTCGTGGCCTCGTCGGCGATGAGGATGTCCGGGTCGAGCGAGATCGCGATCGCGATCAGCACCCGCTGCAGCATCCCGCCCGACAGCTCGTGCACGTACTGCCGGTACACCTGCTCCGGATCGCGCAGGTGCACGGAGTCGAACAGCTCGACGGCCCGCCGGTGCGCGTCCTTGCGGGACAGCCCGCCCCGCACCCGCAGCACCTCCTGGAGCTGCTTGCCCACCGTGATCGACGGGTTGAGGTACGAGGCCGGGTCCTGGAACACCGCGCCGATGGCGGCACCCCGCAGGGCCGTCCAGTCCCGCCGGGTGAGCGTGGCGGCGTCGCGGCCGAGCAGCGTGATCGAGCCGCCGGACACCTCGATCAGCTCCGGCAGGATGCCGAGCACGGCCCGGCAGGTGAGCGACTTGCCGCTGCCGGACTCGCCGACGATGCCCACCACCTGCCCGCGGCGCAGCCGCAGGCTGACCCCGTGGACCAGCTCGGTGTCGCTCAGGTCGTCGTGGATGCGGACGTCCTCCAGGACGAGGACGTCCTCCGGGTGGGTCTCCGCGACGGTCTCGGCGGCGGGGGTCACGACCGGGGCCTGGGTCATCAGGGCTCCTTCGATGGTTCGGGGGGCCGTCACGCCGCGACCCTGCGGGCCCGGTTGGCCTTCGCTGCCCGGGCCCCGACGAGCACGCGACCGGACTGGCCGGCCGCGTCCCGGATGGCGTCGGCGAGCATGTTGAAGGCCAGGACGGTGACCAGGATGATCACCGCCGGGAAGACCGGGGCGTAGGCCTTCTGGGGCAGGTAGTCCAGGTCCGAGGCGAGGATGCCGCCCCAGGTCGGGGTGGGCGGCTGCACGCCGATCCCGAGGAAGGTCAGGCTCGAGATCACCACGAGCCCCAGACCGAGGGTGGTCGCCAGGGTGATCGCGATGGGCGGCAGCACCTTCGCCCACACGTGCCTGCGCACGATCCAGCCCGTCGACGCCCCGGCGAGCACCGCGGCCTCGACGTACTGGGACTGGGCGACGGTCAGCGTCGCCGCCCGGGCCACCCGGTAGAACAGCGGCGCGACCAGCAGCCCCACCGCGATCATGGCCTGGGTGATGCCGTTGCCGAGCAGGGCGGTCATGGCCACCGCGAACACCAGGAACGGCAGCGCGACCAGGGTGTCGATCAGGCGCAGCGAGACCCATTCGAAGATCGACCCGAGGTACACCGACAGGATCCCCGGGATCGTCCCGAGCACCAGCGCGATCCCCGCCACCTCCAGGGTGCTGACGATGCTCAGCGGCGCGCCGGCCAGGATCCGGCTGAGCACGTCGCGGCCGGTGTAGTCCGTGCCGAGCCAGTGCTGGGCCGACGGCGGGGCGAGCGTGAGGTCCGAACCCTGCAGCGGGTCGTAGGGCGCCAGCACGGGACCGAACAGCGTGATCACGGCGATGACCAGCAGCACCCCGATCGCGATCCGGGCGCTGGGCAGCCGGAGCAGAACCTTGATCATTTCTCAGACCCCCCGCGCCGCGGCCGGCGCGAGCCGGTTCAGCACGACGTTGACGACGAGGTTGAACAGGACGACGAGCACGACCGACACGACGAGCACGCCCTGCACCGCGGGCACGTCGCCGCGGATGGCGGCCTGCGTGGCGAACACCCCGTAGCCGGAGAGCCCGAAGATCGCCTCGGTGACCACGGCGCCGCCGAGCAGCGCCGGGAACTTCAGCCCGAGGACGGCGAGGGCGGGCCCGACGCCGTTGCGCAGCACGTGCACGAAGAAGATCCGGCGCGGGCCGAGGCCGCGCACGAGCGCGCCGGTCACGTAGTTCTCCCGCTTCGTCGACACGAGCCCGTCCCGCAGCTGGCGCGCCACGTCGGCGACCGTGTCGAAGCTGAGCGCGATGGCCGGGAGGATCAGGTGGGACAGCCACGGACCCAGACCGGCCTCGATCGGCACGTAGCCCGCGGCGGGCAGCAGGTCCAGGCTCACGGCGAACACGGCCACCAGGGCGATGCCGACGACGAAGGGCGGCAGCACCGAGATCGTCGTGGTGAAGCCGGTGACGGCCCGGTCGACCCAGGTGGCGTGGAAGCGGGCGGCCAACGCGCCGAGCGCGAACCCGGCGACCACGCCGATGACCAGGGCCACCCCCGCGGCGGAGAGGGTGATCACCGCCCGGTCCAGCAGGACCTCGGCGACGCTGTGCCCGTTGAACCAGCTCTCCCCCAGGTCGAAGCGGAAGATGTCGCCGAGCCAGTCGACGTACTGCACTCCGAACGGCCGGTCCAGGCCCCACTCGTGCTCGACGGCGGCGACCGCCTCCGGGGTGGCCGCGTCCCCGAGCTGGATGTAGGCGGGGCTGCGGCCCGAGAGGTGGCCGAGCAGGAAGGTGAAGAACGTGCCGAGCAGGAACACCGGCACGAACACGGCCAGCGGCTTGCCGATCGAGACCGCCAGGCGCCTACCGCGGCTCCGCCGCACGTCGGACCTGGTCGGAGGTGCCGTCCGCGTCGTCGTCGCTGTCGCCATCACTGCGTCCCGGGGGTGAACTGGACGCCCTTCCAGCTCTGGTACCCGTCGATCGCCGGCGGGTCGGAGATCGACTCGTCCTTCGCC
This sequence comes from Pseudonocardia pini, assembly GCF_013870575.1. GTDB lineage: Bacteria > Actinomycetota > Actinomycetes > Mycobacteriales > Pseudonocardiaceae > Pseudonocardia > Pseudonocardia pini. The sequence goes on along the minus strand of NZ_JACBXB010000267.1, from coordinate 3,742 downwards.
ACCACGCTCGCGAGGCTGTACAGCGCGACGGTGGAGCCGTGCTCGTAGCCCGCCTGTGCGGCCGCCTGCAGCTTCGCCTCGTAGTCCGGGGCGTCGATCGGGGTCGCCCGGACCGCCTTGAGCGCCTCCTGGAACTCGGGCGAGGTGGTCGGCGAGCTGAGGTTGAGCACGCCGCCCGCGTCGTAGTGCTCGGTGAGCGCCTGCACGTGCGAGTCCCGGCCGACGTAGCCGAACAGCGATGCCGCGACCGACTTGCTGTAGTAGCCCTTGCCCCAGTTCGCCTGGTCGAGCAGCGCGATGTTCGCCGTGATGCCGACCGCCTTGAGCTGCTCCTGCAGGATCTCGGCGATCTGGCCGGACTGGATGGCCATCCCGGACAGGTCGAACGACACCGAACCGTCGGCGTACCCCGCCTTCGCCAGGATGTCCCGGGCCTTCGCCGGGTCGTAGGGGTGCTCGGCGTTCAACGCCGAGACGTAGGCCGGGTGCCCCTCCGGGAACGGCTGGTGCGCGGGCGCGGCCAGGCCGAAGCCCAGTTTGGTGGAGTACTCCTCGGGGTTGACCGCGTACCGGACCGCCTCCACGACGGCGGGGTCGGTGAACGGCGCCTTGTTCGTGTTGAGGCTCAGGAACTGGATGCCCCAGTGCCGGTCGACGCTCGCGAGCACGTCGAACCCGGCCTTCTCCGCCTCGTCGGCCTGCTGCGGGTCCAGCTGCGCCCAGTTGTAGACCCCGGACTGCAGCCCCGCGGTCAACGTCGACGGGTCGACGCCGAAGTTGATCTCGATGCGGTCGACCTTGATGTTCGCCGCGTCCCAGTAGCCGTCCCACTTCTCCAGGACGATCTTCGACTCCGGGTCGTACGAGGCCACCGTGAACGGCCCCGCCCCGACCGGTGCGGCGGTGTTGAGCCTGCCGGGGTCGGCCTGGGCCGCAGTCTTGCTCGGCAGCATGCCGCCGCGCACCGCCAGCAGGTAGGGGATCTGGTAGTCCTGCTGGCCGAGATCCAGCCGGACCGTCAGCGGGTCGACCACCGTGGCGGTCTCGACGTTGTTGTACGACCCCTTGAGCGCCGAGTTCTCCTGCGTCTTGATCCGCTCGATGTTGAACTTCACCGCCTCCGCGTCCACCGGGGAGCCGTCCTGGAACGTCAACCCGGGCTTCAGCGTGATCGTGATCTGGTCACCCGCGGCGTTGTACTCGTAGCCCGACGCGAGTGCGGGCACGACGTGCCGCTCGCCGTCGACGGTGAACAGCGACTCGTAGATCGGGGTCAGGTAGATGGTGGCGCCGGTCGATCCGGTGACGATGGGATCCCAGTTGGCCTGGATCTGCTTGGTGCCCCACCGGACCGTGGAGTCGCCGCCCGCGCCGCCCGACGCCGACCCCCCACAGCCCGCCAGGACCATTCCGAGTGCCGCGACGAGCGCGGCCACGACGACGGCGGTGGGCCGCCTCTTCCCGATCTGGACTCTCATGACTCTCCGATGGTGGGTGTGGCTCAGGCGCTCAGGCGCGGGGCCTGCTCGCGGGCGGCGGTGTGGACGTTGGCGGGCACCGGCAGACCGAGGTTCCCGCGCAGGGTCGACGACTCGTAGGCGGACCGGACCAGACCGCGGTCGCGCAGGATCGGCAGCACCTCGTCGGTGAACCGGGCGAAGGCGCTCGGCACGGTGACGTGGATGTTCAACCCGTCGAACGCGCCGGCCCGGAACCACTCCTCGATCCGGTCGGCGACGGTCTGCGCGGTGCCCACGAACGGCGACGGGGCCGGGCCGGAGAAGCGCCGGACGGCCTGCCGGAGCGTGAGTCCCTCCTCCTGCGCGACCCGCACGATGGTGGCGGTCTGGCTGCCGAAGTTGTTGTGCCCCAGGCCGGAGACATCCGGGAACGGGGCGTCGAGGTCGTAGCGGCTGAAGTCGTGCCAGCCGAACGGCCGCCCGAACTGGGCCAGGTCCTTGGCGAAGTCCCGGTCGCTGCGCCGCCGGTCGGAGATCTCCCGGGCCTGCGCGTCGGTGTCCGCGACGATCGGTTCGACCCCCGGCAGGATCCGGATGTGCTCCGGATCGCGACCCTTCGCCGCGGCCCGGCCGCGGATGTCCTCGGCGAAGGCCACCGCCTCCTCGACCGTGGCGTGGTGGGTGAAGATGCCCTCCCCGATCGCGGCGCCCAGATCGCGCCCCTCCTCGGAGTTCCCGGCCTGGAAGATGACCGGTTGGCCCTGCGGCGACCGGATCAGGTTCAGCGGGCCGCGGACGCGGAAGTGCTCACCGGTGTGGTCGAGCCGGTGCTGGCGGGAGGGATCGACGAAGACGCCGGTCTCGCGGTCGCGGGGGAAGGCGTCGTCCTCGTAGGAGTCCCAGAGGCCCTGGCAGACCCGCACCGACTCCAGCGCGCGCGAGTAGCGGGTGGGGTGGTCGTAGTGCTCGTCGAGGCCGTAGTTCGCGGCGGTGCCGCCGTCGCCCGTGGCGACGACGTTCCAGCCGGCCCGCCCTCGGCTGATCACGTCGAGCGAGGCGAACCGCCTGGCCAGGTTGAACGGGCTGTTGTAGCTGGTGCTGACCGTGCCGACGAGCCCGATGTTCCGGGTCGTGACCGCGAGGGCGGAGAGCAGGGTGAACGGCTCCAGCCGGGCGAGGTAGTGCGGTGGGGAGTCGGGGGTGATGAAGGCGCTGTCCACGATGAACACGAGGTCGAACAGCGCCTCCTCCGCCTGTCGGGCCCTGGCGACGTACCAGTCGATGTCGACGCTGGCGTCGCCGGGGATCTCGGGGTGGGTCCAGACGTCGTGCTGGCCGGGGCCGCCGACGCCCATCAGGACGGCACCGAGCTTGAGCTGACGGGCCATGGCTCGTCCTTTCACGGGTGACGAGATCGGCCGCGGACGCCAGTCAGCGCGCCGGCACGCGTCGTCGCGCACCGACGCGGGCAGGCGTCGACGGGGGGATCAGGGTGCGATCGGGTCCACTCGGCTCGAGGGACCGCTGGAACGCCGGAGAGGCGTCAGCGAAGACCGCGACGACACGTCGCGGTGGAGGTGCGGGCGAGATCGACCGCGAGCCGCCGGGTCAGGCCGAGGAACGGACCACGCGCACGGTCCCCACCCGAAAGGGTGAGCGACACGAGGACGCGGGCCGACGACATGGCACGATGGTGACACTTCGCACGCGGCAGCGTCCAACTCGGGCTTCCGATCACTTCCGATAGGAAGATCCGATCGGTTCGGCCCGGCTGCCCGGCCGCTCGCCCGCAGGAACCGCGGGCCGGCCTCGGGACCCGATCACTTTCGATAGGAATCCTCGATCTGTTCTGCTGGACTGGGCCCGTGTCCTCGCAGACCCGCACCCTCGACGTCGTCCCGCTCCGGAGTTTCGTCGCGGTCGCGGAGTGTGGCGGGTTCCACCGGGCCGCGGCGGCCCTGCACGTGAGCCAGCCTACGGTGAGTGACCACGTCCGGCGACTGGAGAGCGCCTGCGGGACCGCGCTCGTGCGCCGGGTCGGCCGGGCCTCCCGCCTCACCCACGCGGGCGAGACGTTGCTGGTCGAGGCCCGTCGGATGCTCAGCATCCACGACGACGTGCTCGCCCGGCTCGCCGCGCCGACCGTCCGCGAGCTGAGCGTCGGGTCCACCGAGCACGCCGCCGACCAGCTGCTGCCCCGGCTTAGCACCGCGCTCGGCGCCACCGTGCGGTACCGGCTCGACCGCGGGACCGGGCTGCGCGAGGCGCTGGACCGCGGCGAC
>NZ_JACBXB010000266.1 GCF_013870575.1 Pseudonocardia pini | reverse complement strand
GGTCCTCGAGCCCGCCGGGCCGGGCGGCTCGGGCCGGGTGCTGCCGCGGCTGTGGGACAGCGAGCGGGACCGGGCGTACCGCGAGGAATACCAGGACCTCGGACCCACGGGTGTGGTCGTGCTCTCCGGAGCGCTGCTGCTCGGTCGCGGGCTGCCCCGCGAGCTGGTGGCGCACCTCCACATGGGACGGGCGGCGCTGGGCCGCCACACGCCCGCCGAGGACCGCTGGACGCTGCCCGTGTTCGACCGCTACGAGCGCGAGCGGGACCCCTCCCGCGAGGCCGACGTGCTCGTGATGGCCGATCATCCGGACCGTCCCGCGATGCGGGGCTGACCATTCGGCGCAGGGAGGAACCCCCTGAACGACCGAAGGCCCGCACGATGGCGGGCCTTCCAGGGTCTTTGTGGGCGAGGAGGGAGTTGAACCCTCACGTCCTTTCGGACACACGGACCTGAACCGTGCGCGTCTGCCATTCCGCCACTCGCCCGAGCGACGGGAGAAAAGCTAGCACGACCACGGCGGAGCCTCGGACAGGGGGGTCCCTCGGGTGATCGTCCGGCGCTCGCGGGCGGACGGTCACCGCACCACCGGGTCGGGTGTCACCGGCCCGCGACCTACCACGGATACGATCGGGTCAGCCGGTAACACGCCGAGTGGAAGGAAAGGACGATCGAGTGGGCCGTGTCGACCGCTTCGAGCGCCGTCTGCAAGGGATGGTGGGCGATGCCTTCGCACGGGTCTTCGGAGGCAGCGTCGTTCCCCAGGAAGTCGCGCAAGCGCTGCTCAGGGAGGCCGAGGACCATCTCCGGCAGCTGGCGGGGGGTCGGGTGCTCGCACCCAACCGCTACACCGTCCAGCTCAGCCCCGCCGATCTGGACCGCATGGCGGGCGACGCCGCGGGAGTCACCGACTCGCTGTCCGCGCACGTCGCCGCACAACTCGCCGACCAGGGCTGGGACACCTACGGCGAGGTCGTAGTCTTCCTGGAGCGCTCCGAAGCGCTGCACACGGGACAGTTCCGCACCCGCTCGGCCGTCGACCCCGACGCCTCTCGTCGGATCGCCGTACCAGAACGCAACGCAGAGGATGCACCCATGAGCCAGCAACCGGGCCACCCCGAGGAGAACGGGCAGTACGGCTACGACCGTGGCGCCCCCTACGGCCAGCAGACCTACGCGCCGCCGCAGGGCGAGCAGGGTCAGCAGAACTGGAACGCCCAGCAGGGCCAGCCGGGCCAGCCCGGCTACGGCCAGCCCGGCTACGACCAGCAGCAGGGGTACGACCAGCAGGGCTACGGGCAGCCGGGCTACGGCCAGCAGCCCCAGCAGGGCGGCTACGACCAGCAGGGCTACGGCCAGCAGTACGGCCAGCAGCCCCAGCAGGGCGGGTACGACCAGGGCTACCAGGGTGGCTACGGCCAGCAGCAGCCGAACTACGGCGGCCAGCAGGGCTACGACCAGGGCTACGACGCGGGGCAGCAGCAGTACGGCCAGCCGCAGGGGTACGCCCAGCCCGGCTACGGCCAGCCGAACTACGGCGGCCAGCCCGGCTACGAGCAGCAGCCCGGTTACGACCAGCCCGGCTACGGCCAGCAGCAGGGCTACGGCCAGCAGTACGACCAGGGCTACGACGGCGGCTACGACCAGCAGGGCTACGGCCAGCAGCAGGGTTGGGGCGGGCAGCCGGGCTACGGCCAGCAGCTGCAGGCCTCCCTCACGCTGGACGACGGCTCCGGCCGCAGCTACCAGCTGACCGAGGGCACCCACGTCATCGGGCGTGGCCAGGACTCCAACTTCCGCCTCCCGGACACCGGTGTGTCCCGGCGGCACCTGGAGATCTCCTGGGACGGCCGCGGCGCCACCCTGTCCGACCTGGGCTCCACCAACGGCACCACGGTCAACGGCAACCCGGTGCAGCAGTGGCAGCTCACGGACGGCGACGTCGTCCGGGTCGGCCACTCGAGCCTGGTCTTCCGCACCCAGGGCTGAGCCGTCCAGGCACAGTCCGGGCGTGGGGTCGCTCCCTCGGGGTCGGTACGCTGCACCGACCCTGTCGTCCCCCTGCCCGTAAACAGATCGGAGAGCCCGGCGCGTGCCCGAGTTGGTGCTGCAGCTGACCAGAGCGGGGTTCCTCGCCCTGCTCTGGCTGTTCGTGCTGGTCGCGCTCCGCGTCGTGCGGTCCGACCTCTACGCGGCCTCCGGCCTGCGCGCGGTCCTGCCCGGTGGTGGCCGGGTCACCGCACGGGCCGGGCGCAGCCGCACGGCGCGACAGCTGGTCGTCACCCAGGGCCCACTGGTGGGCACCCGGATCACGTTGGACGCCCGGCCGATCCTGATCGGCCGCGCGGACGACTCGACCCTGAAGCTGGACGACGACTACGCCTCGACCCGGCACGCGCGCATCAGCCAGCAGGGCGACGAGTGGTACGTGGAGGACCTCGGGTCGACGAACGGGACCTATCTGGACCGGGCTAAGGTCACCGCACCCACCCGGGTTCCGCTCGGGGCCCCTGTCCGTATCGGCAAGACGGTGATCGAGCTGCGCTCATGACGCTTGTCCTGCGCTACTCCGCCCGCAGCGACCGCGGGCTCGTCCGGCAGAACAACCAGGACGCGGTCTACGCCGGGCCGCGGCTCCTCGCGCTCGCCGACGGCATGGGCGGGCACGCCGCGGGCGAGGTCGCCTCGTCCCTGGTGATCTCCGCGCTCGCCCCGCTGGACGAGGACCAGCCGGGGGACGACCTGCTCGCCGAGCTGCGCGAGGCCACCTTCGAGGGCAACGCCGCCATCACCCGGCACGTCGCCCAGTCGCCCGACCTCGAGGGCATGGGCACCACGCTCACCGCGATCCTCTTCGCGGGCACCCGGCTCGGCCTGGTGCACGTCGGCGACTCCCGCTGCTACCAGCTCCGGGACGGCGCGTTCGCGCAGATCACGAAGGACGACACCTTCGTCCAGTCGCTGATCGACGAGGGCCGGATCACCGAGGACGAGGCCCACACCCACCCCCAGCGCTCGCTGCTGCTGCGCGCGATCACCGGGGCCGAGGTGGAGCCGTCGCTCACCATCCGCGAGGCCCGCGCGGGCGATCGCTACCTGCTCTGCTCCGACGGGCTGTCCGGCCCGGTCTCCGACGAGACGCTCGCCGAGACGCTCCGGGACTACGTGGACCCCCGGCAGTGCGCCGACCGGCTGATCGAGCTGGCCCTGCGCGGCGGCGGCCCGGACAACATCACCTGCATCGTGGCCGACGTCCTCGACGTCGACTACGGGGACGACGCGCCGATCATCGGCGGCGCCGCGGGCGACGGGAGCGACGACGGCATCGTCAGCCCGGACACCTCCGCGGGCCGGGCCTCGGCCACCACGCTGCCCCGCGCCCTGCCCCGCCGCATCGAGCCGGTCTCCCCCGCCGAGCCGGACGGGCCGCACCGGCGGACCGCCGTGCGCGTCGGGCTCATCGTGGCCGGGCTGCTGCTCCTGCTCGTCGTCGGCGGCCTGCTCGCCCGGAGCTGGGTCATGCAGCAGTACTACGTCGGGACCGACGCCGAGCAGGTCGTGATCTACCAGGGCGTGCGCGGGAGCGTGCTGGGCGTGCCGCTGCAGACCGTGGCCGAGCGCTCGGACATCGTGCTGTCCGACCTGCCGGAGGACGCCCGCAACTCCGTTCGCACCGGCATCCCCGCCAGCGAGGGGCTCGACGGCGCACATGCCACGGTGCAGCGCCTCGAGGCCCGCATGCTGCCCTTCTGCCCCACCACCGACCCCGCGCTCACCGTGACCCCGCCCGGTGCGCCCGTCGATCCGAACGCTCCCCCCGTCGACTCCACGCCGCTCCCGACCGTGACCCCCGAGCCGGGGATCACCTGCCGGCCGGCGGGCTGATGGCGGCCCCGGAGATCAGCAGGGCAGCCGGCGGGAGCGGAAGCGGCAGGGACGCCCCCACACTCCCCACGGGCCGCACCATCGAGCTGCTCCTGCTCGTGTTCAGCGTGGTCCTGGTGACCGGCGCGCTCGTGCTGGTGGAGGCCAACCAGGAGCAGGAGCTCACCCCGACCCTGCTCTACGTCGGGCTCGCGTACCTCGTGGTCCTCATGCTCGCGCACCTGGCGGTCCGCCGGTTCGCGCCGTACGCGGACCCGCTGATCCTGCCGTCGGTCGGCCTGCTCAACGGCCTCGGCCTGGTCATGATCCACCGGCTCGACCTCGCCGACCAGGACCGCGCGATCCTGCTGGGCCAGGAGGCGCCGGACTCGCTGGTGTTCCGCCAGATCCTCTGGACGGCGTTGGGCCTCGCCCTGTTCATCGGCGTGCTCTGGTCGGTCAAGGACCACCGCACGCTCGCCCGCTACGGGTACACCTGCGGCTTCGCAGGGCTGATCCTGCTCGCCCTGCCCGGCCTGCTGCCGTCGTCGATCTCCGAGGTCAACGGGGCCAAGCTGTGGATCCGGATCGGCGGCGCGGGCATCCAGCCCGGCGAGTTCGCCAAGATCTTCCTGATCATCTTCTTCGCGGCGTTCCTGGTGCAGAAGCGCGACCTGTTCTCCACCGCGGGCCGCCGGTTCCTCGGCATGGAGCTGCCCCGCGCCCGGGACCTCGCTCCGCTGCTGGTGGCGTGGGGGCTCTCGGTCGCCATCCTGGTGTTCGAACGGGACCTCGGATCGTCCCTGCTGATCTTCGGCATGGTCCTGGTGCTGCTCTACGCGGCCACCGAGCGGGTCTCCTGGATGCTGATCGGCCTCGCCTTCTTCGTGGGCGGCGCGCTGATCGCCTACCAGCTGTTCGGGCACGTCCAGGTGCGCGTGCAGGTGTGGCTGGACCCGTTCAGCGACTACGACAACCGCGGCTACCAGATCGCCCAGGCGCTGTTCGGGCTCGGCACCGGCGGCGTCGGCGGCACCGGGCTGGGCGCGGGCCGCCCCGACCTGGTGCCCTTCGCCGAGAGCGACTTCATCTTCTCCTCGATCGGCGAGGAGCTCGGCCTGATCGGGCTCGCCGCGATCCTGGTGATCTACCTCGTGCTGATCACCCGCGGCCTGCGCAGCGCGCTCGCGGTGCGGGACAGCTTCGGCAAGCTGCTCGCCACCGGGCTCGCGTTCTCGGTGGCGCTGCAGATCTTCGTGGTCATCGGCGGGGTCACCAAGCTCATCCCGCTGACGGGGCTGACGCTGCCCTTCCTGTCCTACGGCGGCTCGTCGCTGCTGGCGAACTACGCCCTCGTCGCGTTGCTCCTGCGGATCTCCAACGCCGCGCGGGCCCCGCTGACCCGGCGGCCCGCCGCCCCCGCCGTCCCGATCGCGGAGGCGGGCACGGAGCTCGTCCAGCGCCCGGTGGTGGGCCCGTGAACACGCCCATCCGGCGCATCGCCGTCGCGGTGATGGCGCTGATCCTGCTCCTCCTCGGCAACCTCACCTACGTGCAGGTGGTCAAGGCGGGCGACTACCGGGACGACCCGCGCAACCAGCGCGTGCTGCTCGCCGAGTACGCCCGCAAGCGGGGCCAGATCTCCGCGGACGGGCAGGTCCTCGCGCAGAGCGCGGAGACCGACGACCGGCTCAAGTACCAGCGCCAGTACACGGACGGGCCGGTCTACTCGCCGATCACCGGCTACTACTCGGTGATCTACAGCTCCAGCGGCCTCGAGCGCTACGCGGACCCGGTGCTCAACGGCAGCGACGACCGGCTGTTCGCGCGCAGGCTCTCCGACCTGATCACCGGCCGGGACCCGGCGGGCGGCAACGTGGTGCTGACCGTCAAGCCGTCGGTGCAGGAGCGGGCGTACGAGGAGATGGCCGACAAGGGCTTCGAGGGCGCCGTCGTGGCGCTGCAGCCGAAGACCGGCGAGATCCTGGCCATGGTGTCCACGCCGTCGTTCGACCCGAACCCGCTGGCCAGCCACAACTCGGCCACCCAGCAGCAGGCGTGGAAGGACTTCAACGCGGCGGACCCGGCCAGCCTGCCCAACCGCGCGATCGACCAGACCTTCCCCCCGGGCTCGACGTTCAAGCTCGTCGACACCGCGGCCGCCCTGCAGAACGGCTACACCCCGGACAGCCAGCTCACCGCGGCCCCGAACATCACGCTGACCAACACGAACACCACGCTGGAGAACTACGCCGGGACCCAGTGCGGCACCGGGCAGACCGCGTCCCTGCGCGAGGCGCTCGCCCGCTCCTGCAACACCGCGTTCGCGCAGCTCGGCGGCGAGCTCGGGGCGGACAAGATCCGCGCCCAGGCCGACGCGTTCGGCATCGGCCGCTCGGACGTCGCCATCCCCATGCCGGTCACCTCGTCCGGCGTGGGCGACCTGCCGGACACGGCGGCGGTGCAGCAGTCCTCGATCGGCCAGCGGGACGTGCGGCTCACCCCCATGCAGAACGCGATGATCGTCGCCTCGATCGCCAACGGCGGGCAGACGATGGCTCCGCACCTGGTCAAGGAGGTGCAGGGGCCGGACCTCGACGTGATCGACACGACCGAGCCGGACCGGATCGGGCAGTCCATGCCCGCCGGGGTAGCGGCCACGCTCACGGACATGATGCTCGGCTCGGAGGCCCGCACCTCCGGTGGCGGCAAGATCACCGGCGTGCCGATCGCGTCGAAGACCGGTACCGCCGAGCACGGCACCGACCCCAAGAACACGCCGCCGCACGCCTGGTACGTGGCGTTCGCCCCGGCCAACGACCCGCAGGTCGCGGTCGCGGTGCTCGTCGAGAACGGCGGTGACCGGGCGCTGGAGGCCACCGGCCGATCGGGCGGTGCGCGCGTACTGCCGCGCGACCGGG
>NZ_JACBXB010000265.1 GCF_013870575.1 Pseudonocardia pini | reverse complement strand
GGTCGCGCGGCCGAGCGGTGCGGGGCACTAGGCGCCGGTCGTCGAGCTGCCGCGCGCCTCCTTCAGGCCCAGGTGCGCACGGAACATCGGGTGGATCTGGAAGCGTCGGACGTTCCGCAGGTCCAGCGCCGGGCTCTCGTGGTAGGCGACGTAGGAGCTGCCGCTGCGGCGTCCCGCCCGCACGGCGCCGACCGTCTGCGCGCGGAGGAACCCGACCCGCCACAGGACCTCGATCAGGGCCATCTCGTCGTAGCCCTCCATCCAGGCCCGCGCCGCCGGACGGACCGAGACCTCACCGGCGAGGATCTCCATGACCAGCCACTCGAGGTCCTCCCGGTCGAGGGTGTCGGCACGACCCCGGAAGACCTCGAACACGCTGAGGATGTCCGGGTACTGGAAGCGCTGCTCGGCGGCCACGTCGTGGGTACGCCCGTGCGAGTAGTCGGACTCCGCCGCGGCGATCGTCGCGTAGTCGAGGGGGAGGGCCACCCCGGTCTCGCCCGCCTGCTGCAGGGCCTGGGCGCAGAAGAGGATCATCTCGCGCGGCCGGTGCAGCGTGCGGTCGACCATGTACGTGAACGAGTTGCTGCGCCGATAGCTCAGGCTGCCGTTGAACAGCAGGCTCCAGCACTCCTCGTCCGAGGCGTCGGCGAGGCGGGGGAGGCTGTGTCGGATGCGCCGCGCGATCAGGCTCTGCAGGCCCGCCTCGTTCCAGGAGACCGACTCGACCAGGTCCCGGTACTTCTGGGCGTCCTCGTAGAGGGTCGGCGTGTTCTCGTAGAGCTCCTGGCGCAACGAGATGTAGGTGCGGAGGTTCGGGGAGAGCTGGTTGAGCGCGACGGCGGCCTGGAACAGGCCGGAGATGAACGCGCGGGCGTCCTCGGAGGCGTCCCAGCCCTTGTCGAGCTCGTCGATGATGACGATCACCCGCTGGTCCTTCAGCGCCTCGCGCAGGTGGGGGAGCAGCGGTCGCAGCTCGTCGACCTTGTAGAGCTTCTCGAGCTCGCGCATCTTGAGCGAGCCCTCGATGTTGCCGATCTTGATGCCCTCCAGCCGTTTGAGGTAGGAGATCAGCGTCCACATCTTGCCCATGCCGGGGTGGTGATGGTGGTCGCGGACGTACTTGCGGATGGCGGCCTCGGAGGCGTTCTTCGACCGGAACTGCTTGGTGCAGATCTCCTTCATGACCTGCACGTAGAGCATGTACTTCCAGGCCGCGGCGTAGGAGCCCTGCTTGGCCCAGGAGCCCGCCTTCTCCTTCGCCATCGACTCCGCGAGCATCTCGTAGGAGTAGTCGTCCGGCGACAGCTCGATGACCTTGTGACCTGCTGCGCGGCTCCGCCGGGCGAGCATCTGGAAGATCGCGCTCTTCCCGGCGCCGCGGTTCCCCAGGATCACCGTGGTCTCCCCGGCGAGGACACGGCGGAAGACCCCGGACTCGACGAAGTAGTGCTCGAGCCCGCGACCGATGTCCCGCTCCGCGGCAGGAGCACCGAGGTCGATCTTCTCCGCATCCACCACACGAGTAGCCATGTGACGACGCTCGGTACCGATCATGCGACCGCTACGGGTGGTGGTCACTCTTCGTCAAAATAGGGTGCACGCGACGTGATCGTCCGCGAGTGCAACCCCCGATCGGGTCTCAGCCGCGGCCGAGCCACTCCAGCACCGCGGCGTCGACCCGGGCGATCTGGTCGGGGTGGTCGCGGTAGTCGTGCTGGACGCCCGGGAGGATCCGCAGGGTCTTGTCGGGGCTGCCGCACTCGTCGTGGAGCGCCCGGACCAGGTCGGGCCGGATCACCTCGTCCCGGTCGCCGCCGAGGAACAGCACGCGCTGGGTCAGGCGCTTGCGGGCGAGGTCGGCGTCGAACCGCAGGGCGTCGTCGAGGACCGAGCGGGGGAGAGCGGCGCCGTCGAAGTGCTGGGTCGTGCCCCAGGTGTCCCGTGCGGCGTCGTAGCGCTCGGGCCAGAGGAACTGCCGGGTGGGCATGAGGGCGACGACATCGGTCACCCGGTCGTCCGCGGCCAGCACCGCGAGGTGGGCGCCGTAGCAGAACCCGACGAGCACGACCCGGCCGTCAGCGCCGTCGAGGGCCCCGTGGACGTCGGCGAGGTGGGCCGACGTCAGGTACCCGGCCGGGTCCCGGCCGGTCCAGGCGGCCAGGGTGCGGGTGTGGAAGCCCGCCTCGGTGAGGTCGGTGCGAAGGGTCTGGGTGGAGGGGAGATCGGGCCCGTCGAGGAAGCCGGGCAGCAGGATCGCGAGTGCGCCCATGTCCCTCCCCGGTCCGGCTACGCCACGAGATCGGCGAGCGTACCGCTGAGCCCCAGGGCATCCCACGCGGCGTCGAGAGAGGGGGCGCGCGGGAGGTCGGCGAGCCGCGACTGCCAGGTGGCGAGGTCGAGGCACCAGGAGCGGTAGTAGTCCGCGCACTGGTTCGCGGTGATCTTCGCCAGCGCCTCGTGGGCCACGGTCAGGCTCGCCAAGGCGGCGTCCCGGTGCCGGTTGTCGAGGGAGAGGTCCGCAACGCTGTACTCCGCCCGGCGGATGAAGCTCTCTCGCCTGCGCAGGAAGTCCGCCCAGAAGGTCGGCCACCGCAGCTCGTCGGACAGGCGGCCCCGGCGCACGGAGTCCACGACGCCCTCGCCGACGACCTCACCGAACTCCTCGACGCGGGCTCGGCCGGGGTCGGCGAAGGGCGGGTAGGGCCGCTGCCGGACGGTGCCGACGAGGCCCACGAGGTTCTCCCGGAGGGCGGGCGCGAGGAACAGCCAGTCCTCGTTGTAGATCTTGGGGAAGAAGCCGGTGCAGCGTGCGGGGTCGAGGACGAGCGCCGAACCGCTCACGAACACCTGCTGCGGACGCCCGCTGAGCCTGTTGGCGTGGCAGACCACGGAGTGGTCGGCGAAGTGCTCCACGGCCAGGCCGACCGCGACGAGATCGTCCAGCGGACGTGCGGCGCGCAGGACCGCGGCCTCGGTGAGGCGGTGGATGTCGTCGTCCAACAACATCATCGTGCGCCAGCCGAGCATGCGCCCGAAGACCAGCCCCAGGTTGCGCTTGATGCTCAGCGGGCCGAGTCGCCCGGCCACCGCGTGCGGCGCGGTCGACGTCCTGAACTGCAACAGCGGGTGCTGGAGGCGCTCGGCGATGTCCATGACGGCGACGCGCTGCAACCCCTCCTCGGACGCCAGCCGCAGCACGGTCTGCTCGGTCGGTCCGGCGCCACTGCGCATCACGACCAGGAGCGTGCGGAGGTCTCGGGCCAGCCGGATCGCGGGGCGGAGGTTCCGCCGGGCCTTCCCCGCCGAGACGACGATCCCGTCGATCTCCCGGAGCGGACCGAAGGTGAGGTTGGCGGCCAGGAGGTCCCGATGCGACTCCCGATGGGGGAGGGCATCGAGTGGCGGGACCGGCATGGTGCCCACCACGGTAACCCGAAGGAGGGATGGCTAGCTGGGGCGTGACCAGGTGAACAGCGTGGAATGCGACAGATCGGGCGTCGTCACGCGGCCGCCGGTGATCGTGACGCGGAACAGGGCGAGCCATGTGGACGCGTCGCCCACCTGCTTGCGCAGTGTGGCGGCGTTGGTCTCACGGAGTCCCTTGTGGGTCAGCGCCCGCACCGCCCCGTACACGCCGCGGGTGAAGACACCACTGCACACGCTGAGGGTCCGTTCGCGGAAGTGGGGGTTCTGGGTCCGGGCCAGCATGCCGACGTCCTCGGTGAGCTCGGACCGCCAGTCCTCCGGCTCGGTGAACTCGGGGAGATACCGCGTTCCCTCCTCCGTCTCGAACACCTCACCGTCGAGCTCGTCGCCCGACGGGCCCGTGACGGAGACCTGCGTGAGGGGGAACGTCCCGGCGGGCAGCAGCCTCCCCGGACCCTGCGTCTGGGCGAGGTTGCCCAGGACGACGAGATGACACTGCAGGTCGTCGGACCCAAGGTCCTCCGCCACGACGAAGCGGATGTCGGCCTCGGGGTTGGTCCGGCTCAGATGGCCGTGGATCTCCCAGAGCGAGTCCACGTCGCCGAGTCCGGCCAGCTGCATGTAGTTGTGGTTCGCCTTGTCGGCGTACGGGGAGCCGGGCACCGAACCGACGACGATCCGGATCGGCGCGTGGTCGCCGAACGTCCACGGGTCGTCGGACACCGCAACTGCCGTCCTGCCGTCAAGCAACGCTGTCAGTTCCTCGAGTAGGGCGGTCATGGTCGAGCGTTCCGTGTCCGTGAGGTCCTTCTCGTCCACGAGCCGCCCGCCGTCCTCCACCGAACGGGGCGTGGCGAAGAACCGGGCGTAGTCGCGGAGACGGCCCCTCGGGAAGGTCCCCGTGCCCTTCTCCCAGCCCGAGATCGCGGAGGTGCTCTTGAGGCCGAAGGCGCTCATCAGGGCTGCCTGCCTAACCGACTCCCCTTCGAAGCCGGTCTCGCGCAGCTCGCGCAGGCGTTGTCCGAGCGTGCTCACCGCAGCATGACTCCCGACCCAGCTTCACCGAAAATCGGTGAAATTCGGTGAAGTTCGAACGGCTGGGCCACTCGGGGCACGGTATCGACCTCGTCTGTCATCGCTAGCGCACTATTCAGGACTTCCGTGGCTCTCCGTGGCAACGACGCGCGCCCGATCGGGTGATCGTTGGCCGTTGCTGACACGGGTCACCAGATGCTGTTGACCGATGATCGACCACAATTTAAGCTGAGTCTACTGAAGTTCACTGAAGTTCAGCTGACTTCGGTAATCGGAGACCCTACCACTCCACCACCGGGCCTTCGTGCGGGGTTCACGAGATCGAGAAGCTGCAGCTCAGAGGTCCCTTGCGGGCCATCAGCAGGCACCCCCGGATCAGCGTTGCTCGGCCGAGGCCGGGGATGCCCGCGTACTGACACGAACTCGTCGTCTCAGGGCGTTGGCGCGCCCGGAACGGAGTCGCAGTGGGCAGATTATCGCTGGTAGCCGGGGTTTTCCAGGGTTCGGCGAATGGAACCGCGGTGCTCGCCGCGGTCCTGCTGGTGGTGCTGATCGTCGCGGGGGCCGCGGCGCTGCAGGTGCTCGGGATGATCGCCGGCCTGGTCTGGGCCGCGCTGGGGGCGCTCTTCCTCGGGTTCCGGGCGCTCCTGCTCGTGGTGGTCGTCGCGGCACTGGGGCTCGCGCTCGCGGTCGGGGGGAGCGGGCGGGAGGAACAGGGGGAGCCGAAGCGACCGGGGGCCACCCTCGCACCCGGCCCCTCCTTCACCCCGCAGCCGGCGCCGGAGCCGGTGGGGGAGTCCGAGCCCGATCCCCGGGCGGCGCCTCCCCGGTGAGCAGGGCCCGGTCCGCGCGCCGGAGGGGAGCGTGCGGGCCGGGCCCATCCCGGATCCTGCGACGAGACGTGCGCTCTCCACAGTGGTGCGGAACAGGACGACTCGATCCGCGCCACGGCCGATCGGGTGATCACGGGCGGCGAACCCGCTGCGGCCGTTCGGGTCTCGACGGTGGTCCGGGGTGGATGAAGGTGCCGCCGTTCGGGCCTTCTCGCGTGTCACCGGGTCCCACCCGTAACGCCATGATCCGCTCCGCCGAATCCCGCCCCAGGCGATCGGGAGCCGTGGGGGGCACGATGGACGGATCGGCGGCGGTCATCCCGCGCGCGGTGGTCACGGGCGGGGCCGGGTTCGTCGGCGCGACGCTCGTGGGCGAGCTGGTGCGCGCGGGCACCGAGGTGCTCGTGGTCGACGACCTGTGCCGCGGTGCGCTGGCCAACCTCGAGCGGACCGGTGGCGGGGCGGCGGAGGTCTTCCGGCACGACATCCGGGAGGCCGAGCCGCTCAAGGAGGCCTTCGCCGCGTTCGAGCCGGACGTCGTGTTCCACCTGGCCGCCCAGATCGACGTCCGGGTCTCGATGAGCGAGCCCTTCCGGGACGCGGGCGTGAACGTCCTCGGCTCGATCAACGTCTTCTCGGCCGCCGCGGCGACCGGGGTCCGACGCGTGGTCAACACCTCCACCGGCGGAGCGGTCTACGGCGCAGGCGTCCCGGTCCCCACCCCGGAGACCGCCGAGACCGCGCCCGAGTCCGCCTACGGCACGTCGAAGCTCGCCGCCGAGTCCTACGCCGAGTGGTTCCGCCGCGCGGAGGGTCTCGACGTGCTGACCCTGCGCTACGGCAACGTCTACGGGCCGGGGCAGGACCCCCGGGGGGAGGCGGGCGTCGTCGGGATCTTCTGCGACCGGCTGTTGGCGGGCCAACGCCCGGTGATCTTCGGCGACGGTGCCCAGACCAGGGACTTCGTGTACGTCCGGGACGTGGCGGCGGCCAACCTCGCCGCCGCCGTCGCCCCCGGGCCGCGGCACCGCCTCTACAACGTCGGCAGTGGCCGGGAGACGTCGGTGCGCGAGCTGGCCCGCCGCATCGCGGCCGTCCTCGGCTCCGACCTGACCCCGGACTTCCGCGAGGCCAGGGCGGGCGAGGTGCGGCGGAGCTGCCTCGACGTCTCGCGCGCCCACGCCGACCTCGGCCTCGCCCCCGCCCTGCCGCTCGACGAGGGACTCCGGGACACCGTCGCCTGGATCCGCTCGCTGCGGTGAGCTCGCCCCCGAGCAGACCCCTCCTCCTGGTCGCGGTCCTCCTCGCGACCCTGCTGGCCGGGGTCCCCGCACTGGCGGCGGGTCCCCGGGTCGACCTGCGGGTCCTCGTGGTCACCGACGGGCAGCCGGAGGTCGAGGCGATCCGCGGGGCCCTCGTCGCGGGCGGGATCCCGATCGACGTCGTCGACCTGGCCGACCCCGCGCGCCCGTGGCTCGACGAGGCCGCGCTCACCCTC
>NZ_JACBXB010000264.1 GCF_013870575.1 Pseudonocardia pini | reverse complement strand
AAGGCGCTCAAGGAGGACACCGAGCTCGTCGAGCTGGTGAACAAGGTGCGGGAGGAACACCCGACCTGCGGGAGACCGTCGACGGGGCCGAGCCGATCGTGGGCGAGCTGCAGGGCAACCTCGGCGGCGTCCTCGGCTTCATCCGCAACTGGGCGCTGACCACCAACCAGAAGGACGGCCTCTCGCACTACTTCCGGGCCAACTTCGTGGTCAACCCGGACGCCGTCTCCGGCTTCCTGCCCGGCGGCCTGCCCTCCACGGCGCTGCTCCCCGGCGCCGACCCGACCCCCGACCCGCAGATCCAGACGCCCGCCCCCCGGCCGGATGACCTGCCCACCCCCGGCGGCCTGCTCCAGAGCCAGCCGGACCCGAGCGGAAGCGCCACCGGCCTCGAGCCGGAGCAGGAACGCGGCGCGCTCGGCTTCCTCCTGGGAGGCAAGTGATGGCACAGACCTCAGCAGGCGTGGCGGCCCGCAAGGCCCGCAACGCGCGGTCCCGGGCGGCCGTGATCGGCGTGCTCATGGCGATCGGCGCGTTGTTCTTCCTGTACGTGGCCCTGAACGCGCCCAAGGGCCTGCCCTTCGAGCCGCACACCTACCGCAAGGTCGCCGTCTCCGACGTCGGCGACCTCGCCGTGGGCAACGACGTCCGGTTCGCCCAGGTCCGGGTGGGCCGGGTGGACGACATCGCGCTCGAGGGCGGCCAGGCCGTCGTCACCATGCAGATCGACGACGTCGACTCGCCGATCTACAAGGACGCGCGGGCGGGCGTGGTCGGCCGGTCCGGCCTCGGCCAGCTCTACCTCGACGTCGACCCCGGCACCCCCGCCGCGGGCGAGCTCGGCGAGGACGACGTGCTCCCCGCCGACCGCTCGCTCGGCTCCGTGCAGCTGCTGGACCTGGCGGGCGTCTTCGACCCCGCCACGCAGGACGGTGCCCGCACCACCCTGCAGCAGGTCGGCAACGGCGCCGCCGGGCACGGCCAGGACCTGCAGGACTTCCTCACCGCCTCGCCGCAGATCCTCCCGGACCTCGGCACCACGGCCCGGTCGCTGGCGGTCGACGACGGGCGGGACCTCACCGCCATGCTGCGGTCGCTGGAGAGCCTCAGCTCCCGCTTCGACGGCAGGCAGCAGGAGATCAGCGACCTGGTCGGCCAGCTCGACACCACGCTGGCCGCGGTCAACGCCGACAACGGCGACGCGCTCGGGAAGACCCTCGACGTCGCCCCCGAGGCGATGACCGAGGTCCGCCAGGCGCTGGTCGACCTGCAGCAGCCGCTGCGCACGACCACCTCGGCCGTCACGCAGCTGCAGCCGGGCGCACGCTCGCTCGGCGACGCCACCCCCGACCTGCGGGGTGTGCTCACCGAGGCGCCGCAGCCGCTGGACAGGCTGCCCGGGGTCGCCGACACGGCCGAGCCCGCGCTGGGCTCGCTGACCCCGGCCTTCACCGACGCCCAGCCGGTGGCGCCGAAGGTCACCGAGGCCGTCGACTTCGCCCACACCCCGCTGCAGGTCCTGGCGCCGTACGCGCCCGAGATCGCGCAGTGGTTCACCAACGCGGGCTTCGCCCTGTCCGACGGCGACGCCGCCGGTCACTGGCTGCGGTTCACCCTGCTGCCGCGGGTGGAGAGCGTGTCCGGGGCCGCAGGCCTCGCCGACCCGCTGGCCACCGGGGACGCCTACCCGGGTCCCGGCGAGGTCCCGAACCAGGCCTCGAACGGCATCCTCCCGCTCCCCCTCGGAGGACAGCGATGAGCGTTCTGACTCCGCCGCCGGCGGCGAAGAAGCCGAAGCAGCGCAAGCGGCTCCCCACCGCGGTGGTGGCCCTGATCGTGTTCGGCCTGGTCGTCGGGGCCCTCGTGGCCGCGATCGGCAAGCCCCAGCTGGCCAGCTGGTTCGCGAGGCTCGGCGGTGACGAGGTGCGCCAGGTGCACTTCGCCGCCAACCAGTTCCTGCTCGCGGACACCAGCAAGGTCAAGCTCGCGGGCGTCGACTCCGGTGTCGTGGACAGCGTCGAGCCCGCCCCGGACGGGGGCGCGATCGTCACGCTCGTCGTCGACGAGGCGCTGGTCGAGGCGGCCGGGGACACCCCCTCCGCCCGGCTGCGCCCGACGACGCTGCTCAGCGGCCTGTTCTACGTCGAGATCGTCCCCGGCGGCGACAAGACGGAGGAGTGGACCCAGGACATCCCGGTGGACCGCACCCGGCTGCCCACCGAGGTCGACGACGTCGCCGAGCGGCTGCAGCCCGACGCGCTCGAGGGCGCCAAGGCCGCCGTCACCCAGCTCGACACCACCCTCGGCGAGGCGGGCGGCAACGAGGAGCTCCACGCGCTGCTCGCCGACGCCCCCGGCACGCTCGTCCCCGCGGGCGGCGCCCTCGACGCGCTCCGCGGGACCCGCCCGGACGTCGACCTGCCCGCGCTGGTGACGAACCTGCAGAAGACCTCCGCGGTCCTCACCAAGCAGGACGGCCAGCTGGACGCGATCATCGCGACGCTCAAGGACACCAGCGGGGTCTTCGCCGACACCGCGCAGCCGGTGGCCGACGCGATCGGGATGCTCCCGGCCACGCTGGACACCACCGACGCAGGCCTCACCCGGCTCGACGGCAGCCTCGACCGGCTCAAGGACACGGCGGGCCCCGCACGGCCCGCGGTGCAGGAGCTCGACGGGCTGCTGGAGAGGGCCGAGCCCGTGCTCGCCGACGCCCGTCCGCTCGTGGCGGACCTCCGGACGGCGCTGCAGGACACCCGCCCGCTCGTGGGCGACCTGGTCCCGACCAGCGAGGGTGCGACCCGGGTGCTCGACGACGTGGAGGGCCCGGTCCTCGACCGGCTCAACGGCCCCGTCCGGGACGCGCTGTACAGCGGCTACCAGGGCGTCGGCCCGTACCAGTACACCCAGGGCGACAACCCGTTCTACACGGAGATCGGCTACATGTTCACCGGCCTCGCCAAGGCGGGCGCCTACACCGACCCGAACGGCCACGCGGTGGCCTTCCACCCGGGTCCGGGCATCGGCACCGTCTCCGGGCCGGTCAGCCTCGAGGCGATGTACCAGCAGCTGTTCCACGGAACGGGAGAGCGGTGATGGCAGGCGTGTCCGCCCTCAAGCGGGGCTTGGACCGGGTGCGCAACGAGCCCGGCATGGGGCGCAACGTGATCGCCCTGGTGGTGGTCCTCGTGCTCGGCATGATCTGCGGGGGCTACATCTTGAGCCAGCAGCGGTTCACGGTGCCGTGGGAGGCGCGGACGTACGTCTACGCCACCTTCGCCGAGGCTCCGGCGCTCGCGCCGGGCCGCGGCCAGGAGGTCCGGATGGCGGGCGTCCCGGTCGGCGACATCCGCGACTCGGAGCTCGACGACCAGGGCCACGCCAAGGTCCTGCTCGCCATCGACAAGAACCTGTACGCGGACCCGGTGTACGACGACGCCACCCTCGTGCTCCGGCCGAAGAGCCCGCTCAACGAGATGTACATCGAGATGGACCCGGGCACCCCGCAGGGCCGGGCCCTGCCGGAGTATGGGGTCATCCCGCTGGGCCGGGCCAAGGCCCCCGTGCAGGTCGACGCCGCGCTGGCGCACCTGGACACCAACACCCTGGCCGCGGTGCAGAGCCTGCTGGTGGCCTCGGACGTGGCGCTGGCCCGAGCACCGGAGGACCTGCCGGGCGGGCTCGCGGCGACCGACGAGGTCGTCACGAACCTCAAGCCCGTCGTGGAGCAGCTCGACACCCGCCGCGAGCGGCTGGCCGGGCTGGTCACCTCGGTGTCCCAGCTCTCCACCGCCCTCGGCGGCGACGACGCGCGGCTCACCGACCTGGCGAACTCGCTGCAGACGACGCTGAGGACGGTCTCGGACCAGAGCACCGCCCTGCGGGACAGCCTGAACCAGCTGCCCGGCGTCGTCGACCAGCTCGGCTCGGCCACGGGCAGCGTGCAGCAGCTCAGCGACCAGCTCGACCCGACACTCGACAACGTCCTGGCCGCAACCGAAAGCCTCCCCGACTCGTTGAACCGGTTGACCGACACGGTCGACACCCTCGACACGACGGTCGACAAGGCTCGTCCGGTCGCGGAGAAGCTCAAGCCCTTCGCCGCCGACCTGCGGCCCTTCGTCGCGGACCTCAACGCGTCGATGCCCGACCTGCAGTCGATCTCGGGGCGGCTCGACCCGGTGACGGCCGGGCTGGTCCAGTACCTGCCCGACCTCGAGGCCTTCGTCTACCAGACGGCGTCCGTGACGAGCATGCAAGACGCCAACGGCGGCATCCTCCGGGGCCTGCTGCAGTTCGGTGACGCGACCCTGCCGATCCCGGGAGCCTCCGAGCTCTCGCCGACCCCGCGCTAGGAGGTGGCCACGTGAAGATCTCGTACTCCGCGCTCCCGGCCATCCGGACCGGCATCCTCGTCGCGTTCGTGGCCCTCTCGGGCTTCGTGTTCCTCTACTTCTGGACCTCCGTCGGCGGCTACGTGCCGCTGTACACCCAGAAGGCCTACCAGGTGAAGTTCGACGTGGACCACGTCAACAACCTGGTGCCGCAGAGCGACGTCACCCTCGCGGGCATCGTCGTCGGCGAGGTCGAGTCGATCACGCCGACGGCGGACGGCAAGGCCGCCGTCGTCGCGAACATCAGCGACGAGAAGGTCCTGCCGCTGCACGAGGGCGTCAACGGGCGGATCAACGCCAAGACGCTCGTGGAGGAGACCTACGTGTCCCTCCAGGACGGCACCGGCCCCGAGCTGGCGGACGACACCGTCCTCCCGGCGGGCGCCGTCCAGCCCGCCGTCACCATCGACGACGTCGTCCGCGCTCTGCCGGACGAGAACCGGGTCGCGCTGGCGGGCACCCTCCAGTCCCTGGGGGCCGCCACCGCGGGCACCCAGGACGGTGTGTCCGGGACGCTGCAGGGTCTCGGTGCGCTCGGCCGCGAGGGCGGCACGGCGCTCTCGGCGCTGTCGGCGCAGTCCGCGCAGCTCGAGGAGCTCTCGGCCAACACCACCAAGGTGCTGGCGGCGCTCGACACCCGACGCGGCCAGATCGCCGAGCTCGTCAGCGACGCGAACCTGGTGACGCAGGCGACCGCAGGCAGCTTCGAGGACATCCAGACCGTCGTGCGGAAGCTGCCCGGCGTGCTCACGACGGCCAAGGACGCGAGCGACGACCTGTCGAAGCTCGCCCACGGCCTGCAGCCGGTCGCGGACAACCTCGACCGCGCGGCGCCCGCGCTCAACGCGGCGCTGAACGAGCTGCCCGCGACCACGGGCGACCTGCGCAGCCTGCTGCCCTCGCTCGACCAGACCCTGGACAAGGCGCCCGCCACGCTGGACCGCGTCCCGGTGCTGTCGGACGACCTGGTGGAGCTGATGCCCAACGCCGACAAGGCGCTGGCCCAGCTCAACCCGATGCTGGAGTACCTGCAGCCCTACGGCGGCGATCTCTACCAGTTCTTCACCAGCTTCGGGTGGACGGTGGCGCGCGGCGACACCAACGGCACGCTCCTGCGGGTCATGCCGGTGTTCCACGCGCAGTCCTTCAAGGGCAACCCGGTGCCGATGAACGAGCTGGCCCCGCTGGACGACAACGACCCCTACCCGCGGCCGGGCACCCAGGCGAACCCGCCTGACGATAGCCCGCCGCCGCAGGTCGACGGCCCGTCGACCACCGGGAACTGATGAGGTCGGCCGTGGCCGGGCGGGTCGCCGGGGTGGTGTCGTTCCTGCGGCACCGCCCGGCGGCCCTGCTCGGGGTGCTGCTCGTCGTCGCGTTCGGCGTCGGCGGGCTCGCCCGGGTGGACGTCGAGACGGGGGTGGAGTCCTTCCTGCCCTCGTCGGACCCGTCGGTGCAGCGCTACGAGGAACTGGCCGCCTCGTTCGGCGGGGACCCGATCGTCGTCCTGCTGCGGTCGGACGAGCGGTCGGCCCTGCTGCAGCGGGACGCGATCGGGCAGCTCCTCGGGGCGGAGGGGGAGCTGTCCCGGCTCCCCGACGTCGCCTCGGTCTACGGCCCCGCGACCACGCTCAACCAGCTCTCGGCGCAGGCCCAGCGCCTGCTCGCGGAGCTGACCGGTCGCCGCGACGGGCTGCGGACCTACGCCGCGAACGAGGCACGGGCCCAGGGTG
Organism: Pseudonocardia pini; assembly: GCF_013870575.1. Taxonomy (GTDB): domain Bacteria; phylum Actinomycetota; class Actinomycetes; order Mycobacteriales; family Pseudonocardiaceae; genus Pseudonocardia; species Pseudonocardia pini. The sequence goes on along the minus strand of NZ_JACBXB010000264.1, from coordinate 698 downwards.
CCTCGGAACCGGCCGCCGCGGCGGCGGGGGAGCGGGCGGTCGCGGACTTCGACCAGCGCTACGGCCCGCTGATCGTGCAGGGCCTGCCCGTCGGCCTGCCGACCCTGCGCAACCAGCGGTTCATCGACAACGTGCTCTACAACCCCTCCGGCGAGCCGCGGCCCCAGTGGCGCTACGTCGTGCCGGACGACCACTCCGTCGCCGTGCTGATCCGGCCCCGCGAGGGTCTCTCCCAGGCCGCGACGGAGCAGTTGGTCGCCGCGGTCCGCTCCACCGTGGACGGTGCGGTGGCGCAGGGCATGCCCGCCTCCGCGGTGACGGTGTCGGGTGTCCCCGGGATCGTCGCGGCCCTGGGGCAGGCCGTGGACCGGGAGATCCCACTGATCGGCGGGATCGCGGTGGGCGCCATCGCGCTGTGCCTGTTCCTGGTCCCGTGGACCGCGCGCCGACGACGGCTGGTCCCCCTCGCGGTGACGTTGGCGGCCACGGCGCTCACCGTCGCCGTGCTGGGCTGGCTCGGCCGCCCGGTCTCGCTCGGGGTCGTCGCGTTCCTGCCCGTCCTCATCGGACTCGGCACCTTCTACCCGACGTACTTCGCCCGCGGCGCCCGGCCGCGCACGGTCCTGGTGGTGGCGGGCGGCACCACGGCGGGGTTCGCCACGCTGGCGTTCTCGCCGCTGCCCTTCGTCCGCGACCTC
>NZ_JACBXB010000263.1 GCF_013870575.1 Pseudonocardia pini | reverse complement strand
CGGCGGGCACGTCCACGAGGCAGTCCGGGTGCACGAGCACCTGCTCGGCGAGCCCGCCGTCGATGCTGGACCCGTGGAAGTGGTCGTAGACGGCGCTGCACAGGTGCTCGTTGCCGCCGGTGCAGTGCACGCAGGTGCCGCACGAGCGGTGCGGACGGACGGCGACCAGCCGGCCGTCGGACAGGGTGCCGCCGAACTCGTGGCCCAACGTCACCCCCACCGGACCGGCGGCGACCGCGTGCAGGTCGCTGCCGCAGATGCCGGCCGAGGTGACGGTCACGACCACCCCCTCCGCGGTGGGCACGGGTTCGGGGAGGCGGACGGCGACGATGCCCTCCGCGGTGTTGCGCACTGCTCTCATCGGTCCATCCTCGCCCACGACAGGCCCAGGTCCACGACCACTTTCATGATCCCGGTCGTCCCGCCGTGGATGCCGGTGATCCGCGCGTCGGCTAGGGCCCGCGCGATGGGCTACTCGGTCATGCATGCGTCACACCGGCGGCCTGGCCCGGAAGGTGCGCCCCTTCGGGTGCGCCGCCGGGATCGCGGCCAACAGCTGTCGGGTGTACTCGTGCTCCGGGTCGGAGAACAGCTCGTCCGCCGCCTTGACCTCCACGATCTCCCCCTGCCGCATGACGGCGATCCGGTCGGCGATCACCCGCACCAGCGACAGGTCGTGGGAGACGAAGAGGTAGCCGAGGTCGCTCTCGCGCTGCAGGTCGCGCAGCAGGTTGATCACCGTGGCCCGGATCGACATGTCCAGCGCGGCCACCGGCTCGTCGCACACCACGAGCTGCGGGCCCGAGGCCAACGCCCTGGCGACCGCCACGCGCTGCAGCTGGCCGCCGGACATCTCGTAGGGGTAGCGGTCGAGGTAGTCCGGGCGCAGACCCACGCGCTGGAGCAGCCTGGTCAGGTGCTCCCGGTCCCGGGCCTCGGCCTTGCGGCCCTGCGCGAGCAGCGGCTCGGCGAGCGACTGCCGGACGAGCCGACGCGGGTCGAGGGACTTGTACGGGTCCTGGAAGATCATCGTGGCGGTGCCGCGCAGGCGGTTCAGCGCAGCGCCGCGCAGGGCCCGCACGTCCTGGCCGAGCACGCTGATCTCGCCCTCGTCCGGCTCGATCAGCCGCAGCACCAGGCGTCCGACGGTGGACTTGCCCGCCCCGGACTCGCCGACCAGGGCCAGCGTCTCCCCCGCGGCGACGTCCAGGTCGACGCCGCGCACGGCGTCGTTGGTGCGGGTGACGCGGCCCAGCAGGTCGCGGCCCGCCGGGTAGCTCTTGCGGAGCCCGCGCACCCGCAGCGCGGCGGTGCGGGTCTCCGGCTGGGGACGTGGCGTCGTCACGGTTCTGCCGATCGTGGTGGTGGGGCTCGGGGACGGCCGGCTCGGGAAGGACTCAGTCATGGAAGGCCTCCGCCGGCCGGATCTCCCCGCTGCGCGCGCAGCGGACCGTGTGCTCGTGCGCGCCCACGGAGACGTCGCGCAGCGCGATCCCCGGCGCGGCGCACTCGTCCGCGGCGAACGGGCAGCGCGGGGCGAAACGGCAGCCGTCCACGAACTGGTCGGGCGGCGGGACCATGCCCGGGATGGAGCCCATCCGGTCGGCGTGCCGGACCGGGTCGGGCATCGCGTGCAGCAGGCCCGCGGTGTACGGGTGCGCGGTCCGGTCGAACAGGTCGGTGACCGGGCCCTGTTCGGAGATCCGCCCGGCGTACATCACGGCGGCCCGGTCGCAGACCTCCGCGACGACCCCGAGGTCGTGGGTGATCAGCAGGACGCCGAGGCCGAGCCGCTCCTGCACCTCACCGATCAGCGCGAGCACCTGGCGCTGCACCGTCACGTCGAGTGCGGTGGTCGGCTCGTCCGCGATCAGCAGCTGCGGCTCGCAGGCCAGCGCCATCGCCAACATCACGCGCTGGCACATGCCGCCCGAGAACTCGTGCGGGTACGCGCTCGCCCGCCGCCCGGGGTCCGGGATGCCGACCAGGTCGAACAGCTCGACGGCGCGGCGCCACGCCGTCCGGCGGTCGGTGCGACGATGCCGTCGGACGGACTCGGCGACCTGGTCACCGACGGTGAACGCCGGGTTCAGGCTGCGCCGGGGCTCCTGGAAGATCATCGCCATCTCGGGCCCGCGGATGCGGTCCAGCTCGCGCCCCCGCAGCCCGACGAGCTCGCGGCCGTTGACCCTGACGCTCCCGTGGATCCGGGCGTTGGGCGGCAGCAGGTGCATGATCGCCAGCGAGGTGACGGTCTTGCCCGAGCCGGACTCCCCCACCAGCCCCACCGTCTCGCCGGGCCGGACGGTGAGCGACACGTCCTCCACGATCCGGACCCAGTCCCGGTCGATCCGGATGTCGACCGACATCCCGGAGACCTCCAGGACCGGGTCGCCGGTGCCCGCCGCGGGACCCGACAGCTCCTGGGCGAGGGTCATCGACGTCCTCCGGTCTGCCTGCCGACGGCGTCCCGCAGGCTGTCGCCGAGCAGCGACAGCGCCAGGATCGCCACGACGATCATGATCGCGGGCGGGTACATGCTCCAGGGGTCCTCGGCGATCCGGTCGAAGCCCTCCTTGACCATCGAGCCCCAGCTCGCCGTGGGCGCCTGGGCGCCGAGACCGAGGAAGCTCAGCCCTGACTCGGAGACGATCGCGACGGCCGCGGCGAACGACGTCTGGATCAGCAGCGGAGAGGCGATGTTGGGCAGCACGTGGGTCCGCATGATGCGCAGCGGCCCGGTTCCCGACGCCCGCGCCGCCTCCACGTAGTCCTCGTGCTTGACCTCCCGGGTGCTGATCCGGGTCAGCCGGTAGAACCGCGGCATCAGCAGCACGCCGATCGCGATCATGGCGTTGGTCAGGCTCGGTCCGAGGGCACCCACGATCGCGACCGCGAACAGCAGCGGCGGCAGCGACAGCAGGACGTCGCAGATCCGGCTCAGCAGCCCGTCGAGCACGCCCTCGGCGTACCCGGCCAGCAGGCCCAGCGGCACCCCGACGACGATGGCCAGGCCCACGGCCAGGCCGCTGGAGGTCAGCGCGGTCCACGTCGCGACCATCAACCGGGACAGGATGTCGCGGCCGATGTTGTCCGTGCCGAGCAGGTGCGCGGCCGACGGGCCCTCGAGCCGCGCCAGCAGGTCCTGCGCGTCCGGGTCGTACGGCGTCCAGAATTGCGAGACCAGCGCGACGAGCACCAGCAGGACCAGCACGCCGAGGAAGAACATCCCGGTGCGGTCCCGCAGGAAGCGCTGCGCCACCCGGCCGGGTCGGTACCCGCGCCGCGCGGCGGGCGCCGCCGCGGGCCGGTCGGCCACCGGGGCGCTCACGCGGCACGCACCCGCGGGTTGAAGTAGCCGTAGGAGATGTCGACGGCGAGGTTCACGACGAGCACGATCAGGCCGCTCACCAGCACCACCCCCTGCATGGTCGGCAGGTCCCGGCCCAGCACGGCGTTCACGCCGAGCTGGCCGAAGCCCTGGATGTTGAAGATGGCCTCGACGATCACCGCCGCGCCCACGACCCGGCCCACGTTCAGGCCGAGCACGGTCACGTACGGCACCGCCGCGTTCTTGGCCGCGTGCTTGCCCACCACGAACAGCCGGGACATCCCCTTGGCGCGCGCGGTGCGGACGTAGTCCTCCTCGAGCGCGTCGATCAGCGAGCCGCGGGCCTGCCGGGTCAGCTCCGCGAAGCTGATCGTGGCGATCGCGATGGCCGGGAGGGTGGCGAAGAGCAGCCACTCGTCGAACCCGTCGGACAGGGGCGCGTAGCCGGTGGGCGGGAAGAACTGCGTCCCGCCCAGGGCGAACGCCCCGACCAGCACGGCCGCCAGGACGAACGGCGGCACCGCCATCAGCACGACGGAGCCGCCGGTGATCACCCGGTCGACGATCCCGTTGCGGCGCAGGGCCGCCAGCGCCCCCAGGGGGATGCTGGCGACCACCGCGAGGAGCATGGCGAACACGGCGATGGTCGCGGTCCGGGGCAGGGCCCGGCCGATCACCTCGGTGACCGGCTCGTTCGTCGCGTACGACGTCCCGAGGTCGCCCTGGACCGCGCCCCCCAGGTAGGAGAAGTAGCGTTCCCAGAAGGGCTGGTCAAGGCCGAGGTCGGCCCGGATGGCCGCGATCGCCTCGGGCGAGGCCTCGGGGCCCGCGATGATCGCCGCCGGGTCGCCCGGTGAGATCTCGACCAGCAGGAACACGACCAGGGTGAGCAGCAGGAGCAGCGGCACCACGGTCAGCACGCGGGTCAGTACGAAGCGGAGCATCGTCGCCTCCTCAGGGCTCCTCCGGACGTCAGGAGGACGCGGCCGCCATGGTCAGGTACCGGAAGTCGTAGGGCCCGACCGTCGTCGCGTAGTCCATCTGCGCGCTGAACCCGCCGAGCCGCTCGGTCATCACCCAGGGGTAGGTGACGAACGTGATCGGTGCGGACCACGCCTCGTCGAGCAGGTAGTGCTGGAAGGCCTGGTAGCCGACGCTGCGCTCCTCCGGTGTCTTCCGGTTGTCCGCCGCGGCGGCCAGCAGGGCGTCGAACTCCGGCGTGGTGCCCGCCGGGTTGAGCTGACGACCCCACACGGCGCTCGCGCCCGCGCTGGGCTCGGTGCCCGTCTGGGAGAACTGGACCAGGCCCGCGCTCGTGCCCTCGGCGTAGCGGGAGAAGATCTGGATCGCGTCGACGGTGACCGGGGTGAACCGGATCCCCGCCTCCAGCAGCTGCTGCTGGATCACCTCGATCAGCCCCTTGGTCACCGCGGTCGACACCAGGATCTCGCCCAGGTCCACCCCGCCGGACAGACCGGACTGCGCCAGCTGGGCCTTGGCGCCCTCGACGTCGCGCGGCGTGGGCCGGATCGCGGGGTCGTAGCCGGGCAGGCCCTCGCGGTAGTACTGGTACTTGGCCTGGGAGCCCGGGTAGAGCGCCTGGGTGATCGCCTCGCGGTCCAACGCCAGGTTGATCGCCTTGCGGACGTTCACGTCGTTCATCGGGGCGATGTTCCGGTTGAACATGAAGTCCGTGCTGATGCCCTGCGGGACCGGGACGGTGGCCAGACCGCGCCTGCCCTCGATCGAGGCGACGTTGTTCGGCTGGAACTGCCCGATGTCGATCTGACCGCCCGCGAGCGCGTTGGAGAAGGCCTGGAAGTCACCGATCACCCGGTGTTCGATCTTCGCGACCTTCGCCGCGTCGGCGTCCCAGTAGTCGTCGCGGTCGCGGACCAGCACGAGGGTCTGGCCGGGGGTGAAGGACTCGACCGAGTACGCACCGGAGCCGTTGACCTGGGTCGCCGGGTCGCCGTTCGCGATCAGGTCGGGGTGCATGATGAAGCCCGCCATCTCGGCGAGCACGTACGGCATGGCGGGCGTCGGCCGGTTCAGCGTGAGCGTGAGGGTGTACGGACCGGTGACCGTCACGTCCGTGACCGCGGCCATCCGGTTCTTCACCACCGGGCTCTGCAGCGTGCGCGCCCGGTCGAGGTTCGTCTTGACGACGGCGGCGTCGAGCGCCTTGCCGTCCCGGAACGTGACGCCCTGGCGCAGCGTCAGGTTCAGGCCGAGCCCGTCGGGGGTGTAGTCGAAGGCCTCGACCAGCATCCCCTTCGCCTCGCCCGCCGCCGTCACGGTGAAGAGCCGGTCGTAGAAGGAGGTGAAGCCGAAGCGGAACCAGGCCACCTCGGACTGCGCCATGTGCGGGTCGAGGTGGGTCGGGCCCACGGTCCAGCCCGCACGCAGGGTGGCGGCGGTGTCCGGCGGGCCCGCGGCGACGGCACCACCGCCGCCACCGCCACACGCGGCCAGGAGCGCCGCGGCCAGCACGGCGACGACGACCGTCCGCCAGGCTCTGCGGGGTCGTGCGGGACGTCGGAACTCCACGGTGAGTCCTTTCAGGAGGCACGCCGATCCGGCGCGGCTCCCCATCGGGGCTCGCGCATCGGGCGGGTCGGTCGCGGTCGGGCGGGGGCGCTCGAGGTGCAGCGCTCTCTCGTACGTCTCGTTCGGGCTCGTGCGGTCCGGCCGGTGCGGCCGAGGTGCGTGGGGCGAGGACGGCGACGCAGGCGGGACGCCCGGTTTCGACCTCGATCTCACGGTCCGGTAAAAGAGTGCTCTGAAAAGCCTTCCGTGTCAAGGACCACAGCAGATCTCGGCGGCGACCCGGTCCGAGAGGGTCGACGACCACGCCGAACGCCCGGCACCGAGGCCAGGTCCGACGGAAGAGGATCCTCTACTGGGATCAGCGGTGGGTCGGGGACGGGATGCCCAGGGAGCTCCCGCCGTCGACGGGCAGCACGACACCGGTCACGAACGCGGCCTCGTCCGAGGCCAGGAAGAGTGCCGCGTTCGCGATGTCCCACGCGGTTCCCTGGTGCCCCATCGGGATCAGCGCCTCGCGGGCCGCGACGACCTCCGCGCGCGGCGTTCCGGTCCGTCGCACGACGGCGTCGACCGCCATCGGCGTGTCCACCATCCCCGGCGCGACCACGTTGATCCGCACCCCGTGCGGCGCGTACTCGAGCGCCAACGACCGGCACATCGAGTTCAGGGCCGCCTTCGAGGTCGTGTACGCGATGTTCGCGTGCCCCGCGCCGAAGCTCGCCAGCGACGACACCGCCACCACGGCCCCGCCCCCCTGCTCCCGCAGCACGGGGAGCAGCTCGCGACAGGTCAGCCACAAGCCGGTGAGGTTGACGTCCAGGGCGGCCCGCCAGCGCTCCGGCGCGAGCTCCGCGGTCGGACCGCCGATCATGAGACCCACGTTGAGGTGCAGCACGTCGAGCCTGCCGAGCACGGTGCGGACCGTCCCGGCGAGCGCCGCGAGGTCCTCCTCCGAGGTCACGTCG